>JBFICQ010000033.1:0-21345 GCA_041581895.1 Polyangiales bacterium
GCCGTTCGCTGGCCCTCGGCCGTAGTGGTGCTGCTCCTGCTCGGCTTGCTGGTACGCGACTACACCCTCTATCCAGAGAGCGCGCTTCGCGGCCTCGCAGTGGAGGGGCTCGAGGTGCCCGCCGTCGTGCGAACAGCTGGGCCCTGGGTGGCCATCTTTGCGATCGCCGCCTTGGCCTTCTTGCTTTTGCTGGTGAGCCCGGCGGCCATCGCAAAGCCGAATGCGCGTCGCGTAGAAGCTTGGGTTCGAGCCCAGTGGGCGCGGGGACCGGTGGAGCGCGGTTGGTTGAGCATGGCTACGCTTCTGATCGCCGCCTGCCTCATCTTCGGCTTTTTGTGTCTGGTGGCCGACCTGCGACTCGCCTCGGTCGCGGTGCGTGTCGGTCGCGCGTTGTTCTTCGTCCCGTTTCTGCTGCTGTTCCTCGTGTTTGCCGCCCCGTGGTTGCGGTACGCCTATAGTCGGATCGAGAGTGCGCGAGGGGTGCCGGTGCTCCTGACTGGGCTGGTCGTCGCCCTGTACATAACTGCCTCGCTTCAACCCGCGCTAAGCCAACATTTCTCCCCGAAGGCCGTCTACGACGCCTACGAAGAGCTCGCCGGCGACGGCGAGCCACTCGCCTCGTACCGCGCGTCACCAACCGCTGCGCGTTATTATACCCAGGCCCCAACTGAGGAAATCGACGAGCGCTCGCGGCTCCTCGACTACCTCCAGGAAGAAGGGCAGCGCTGGGCCGTGATCCCATCGGAGGAGTTGGCGGGACTCAATCGGGAGTACCGTCGTCGGACCGGTCGTCACCTCTATGTTGCCGACGCACGGAGCACGCGTCTTCTCTTGGTCGCCGCAAGCCCCCTCGACGGACGACCCAACGCGAGTTTCATCGCCAACCACGTGATCAGCGCAGCCCCCGAGATCGAGCATCCCCTCGAGGTCAGCTTCTCAGACCGGGTAAAGCTTCTCGGGTACGACCTAGATCTTCCTGAAGGAGACTACGTGGGTGCCGGCCAACGCTTCTCGCTAACTTGGTTTTGGCAGGCAGCGGGAGACCCGCCCGACGGTTACAAGGTTTTCGTGCACATCGACGGATACGGACTCCGATTGAACGGCGACCATGTTCCCATCCATGGGGACTACCCGATTACCTATTGGGAAGAGGGAGATGTGATCGTGGACCCGCAAGAGCTCACGGTTCCCGCCAACTTCCCGGCCGGCGACTACGACATCTACGTCGGTTTGTTCAAGGGTAACCAGCGTCTCGACGTCATATCCGGAGCGAACGACGGCGCCAACCGAGCTCATGCGGGCGTGCTTCGCGTCCGTTAGTCAGAGTCAGAGCCCTTGAACACCGACGTTGCGAGATCGAGGCCGCCCTCGAAGGCGGGCGATTCCGGCTCAGGCTTCGGTCTCTGACGCTCTGGAGACTTTCGCACCGGCTTGCTCGAGAGCGATCGTGCTGGGGCAGACCAGCCCAGAACCGTTTTCGACGGATCGGGGGTCGGATCGAAGGCCTCGTCGGGATCGTCGGGTCCGACGGGAACCCCGACGAGCGTCCGCTGATCGAGAATGTATGAAGCATCGGCTCTCAAGCAGCGCATGCTCTGCGTGAGCTGACGCCGCTCGTCGGTCCGGAGCGTCTCGAAGGCGATCCCCATTCCGATGGAGGTCGTTTGCTCCGGACTCCGTTCGAGCTCCACCCTTTGCACCCGCCCCGCGACGTAGAGCGGTTCCTCCCAATCCGGGGGGTAGAAGGACAGTGTGACCTCGCTCCCCACCTCGAGCAGCAAGTCGGTCTCGATCCAAAGGCCGTCCTCGCTCACGTCCGTCACCCGGTGCACGATCGCCTCGCCCCACACATCGGAGAAAACCCTGCACTCCAGATCGACGAGGCGTCGAACCGCCTTCCGCGCCTCGCGCTTGGCCCCAAACTGGCGCAGTGCCATGCCTCGCTTGTAAGCGAGCCGACCTGAGGCCGGCAAGTTACGCGACGATGTCGAGGGCCTGATCCGGTTCTAGGATGTAGCGTGATTGATCCCAGCGGCCTGGCGTAGCCACCGCACGGTCCTGTTCGATGTCGAACACCCAAAGGCCCTCGCGACCTTCGTGCGTCGTGCTGCCTGCACAGTACAGGGCCAACCTCGATTCCGGAACTTTAACCTGATAGCGCCAATGGATGTGTCCATGCACGATCACGCCTCGCTCTGCGGCACAGCTGATGTCGAGAAACGCGTCGGCGTTTTCGAGACCATGATACGGCCGGTCGGGTTTGCCGCTCGCAAGACGAGGCGCATAATGAGTCGCGATCATGACGAAGCGATCGCGAACACGCGCGTCATCGAGAATGCGCATCAGGGCGTCCAGTTGAGCGTCCGGAATGCGTCCGCTCGAGATGGTAGGGCTCGGGTTTGGTATCGCACTATTGAGCCCGATGAGGGCCAGGCCGTCGATCGATAGCCAGACCTGCGGCCAAGGCCCCTCGACGGCATACTCAGGAAGGTCCGTTCGCAGGAACTCCCCAAAGTGGTCCTCGAACCAACCCGCCCGCACCGTGTCCTCGAGATAGAGGTCGTGATTGCCGGGAACCGTGAAGAAGCCCAGCGGGGCATTCGTGAGCGGCTCGACGATACGCCTCGCGTAGGCGATCTCGGGGTCGGTTCCGAGCGCCGTGTAGTCGCCCGTGCACACGACCAGGTCGACGCTCTGATCTTTCGCGAAGTCGGCTAGTGCATCGACCTTTTCCGCGGCTCGAGCAAATAACGGGCGCCGTCGCAGCCCCAAATTGGCGAGGCCCACGAGCCGTTTGTTGAGGAAGCGCGTCAACGGAACGCCGCGAAACCCGTTCTCGAGATGAAGATCGCTGACATGCAGGATGCGCGTCACGGCCACTCAGCCGCTGCGCCCAACCCTTCACCCTCGCGAAGACCGAAGCGCACGTTCAGGCATTGGAGCGCTTGGCCGGCGGCACCTTTGACGAGATTGTCGATCGCGCTCATCGCGATGATCTTTCCGCTGCCAGGGTCCTGCGTATAGGCAAGATGGGTCCGGTTCGAGCCCCGCACCCACAACGTGTCGGGATGATCCCCAGGGTCGAGCACCAACACCGACGGCGAGCCCGCGTAGAGCTCCCGCGCAGCTTTGGTGCAGGTCGCTGCGGACACGGAGGAGCCTGAAGGCTCGGCGTAGCACGTGGAGAGAATACCTCGTGTCATGGGGACCAGGTGCGGAACGAAGGTGAGGCGGATGGTGCCTCCGGTGAGGCGACTCAGCTCTTGCTCGATTTCGGGACCATGCCGGTGCACCCCTGCTTTGTAGGCACGAACGCCCTCTGCTGCCTCGGGATAGTGCGTCGTGTCCGACAGACCCCGTCCGGCGCCCGAAACCCCCGACTTCGCGTCGACGATAATTCCCTCGGCGCGAATCAACCCTCCCTCGAGCAAAGGCGCAAGCGCGAGGATCGACGCGGTCGGATAGCAACCCGGGACAGCGACCAGATCGGCGGTCTTGAGCTCCTCGCGATGGAGCTCGACGAGCCCGTAAACGGCCTCGGACAACAATCCGGGAACGGGGTGCGTGCCGTACAGGCGTTCGTACACGGCGAGGTCGGTGAAGCGGAAATCTGCCGACAGATCGAACACCTTGAGGTCCCGCTTCCGCAGGGCGCTTACCGCTTCTGCGCTGGCGGCATGAGGCAGCGCGCAAAACGCGACGTCCGCACGGGTCGCGATCGAGTCGGGATCGAAGGGCTCGACTTTCCCATCAAGGACACCGCGCAGGCTCGGAAGCACGTCCGCGATCGAACGCTCGGCCGTAGTGTTGCCGACCACGGACACGAGCTCGATCGACGGATGACCCAGCGCAAGACGCACGAGCTCTGCTCCGGTGTAACCGGTTCCGCCTACCACGATTGCGCGTATTGTCTTCGAGGTCATGTCTCGACTCCCCTGTCAGGAAGGCTGGTGCGTTGTTTACGTCACGAGGCTCAAGCTTAAGCAAAAAAACCGCGACACACACGGCGCCGCGGTTCGAATCGCAAAATGAAGGTCTCAGCGCTTGGAGTACTGGAACTTCTTGCGTGCGCCGGGCTGCCCTGGCTTCTTGCGCTCCTTCTTGCGGGCATCACGGGTCAGGTAGCCGGCGCGTTTGAGCGCCGGCTTGTGGCTCTCGTCCAGACCGACGAGCGCCCTCGCGATACCGTGACGAACCGCTTCGGCCTGCGAAGAGACCCCGCCACCAACCACGTTGACCTCGACGTCGTATTGACCCTGCTTGGCCAGCGTTGCGAACGGCTGCATGGCAATGATTCGAAGAATCTCACGCGGGAAGTAGTTCTCGAAGGTTCGCCCATTGACTGTCACGTTGCCTATACCGGGGCTCAGGAAAACGCGGGCAATGGCGTTCTTGCGCTTGCCTGTTCCGTAGTAGCGTCCGTCGATGACTTTAGAATGCGTCATGCAAAAAATCTCTCTCGAATTCAAAGCGGAAGAGGCTGAGGCTTTTGCGCTGCGTGGGGATGAACCCCTTCCGGGTAAACTTTTAGCTTGCGAAACATCTGTCGACCGAGGCTGGTCTTGGGCAGCATACCTTTGACGGCACGCTCGATGACGAACTCGGGTTTGCGCTCGAGGAGGTGGCCGTAGCTCTCAGACTTGAGACCCCCAGGATAACCCGAATGCTGATGATGATACTTGTTCGTGCGCTTGCTCCCCGTCAGGTGCACATGCGCTGCATTGGTGACGATCACGAAATCACCGGTGTCGACGTGCGGGGTGTATTGGGGTCGGTGCTTGCCCCGCAGGACGTGCGCGACTTTGGACGCAAGGCGACCAAGCGGCTGGCCCGCCGCGTCGACGACGTACCACTCGCGTTCGATCTCCGACGCTTTGGCACTCTGGGTGGCCATGATTCGCTCCTAAGCCCTCGTTTCAGGGCGCGTTTCCTAGCTGTGGAGCCACACAGTGTCAAGCTGCCGTGTTTTCGGCTAAAAAGGATAAGAGGTGAGAATCCTTACCCAAACCGCCAAGCGGTCCTGCGAAGCGCTCCGGGGGAGCACGGTCGGGCCCGCGATTGCTGCCGTGGCCCTTTGGTGGGCCCCCGTGGCGACAGCGCAGACGGGAGAGATCCGTTGCTCGGTGACGACCAACGGGGCCCCCGCAAGCGGGACGATCGTCGTCGAGCGCAATGGGCGAGAGGCTGCCGGCGGATCGTGTGGGACGGCGATCTCCGTCCCGGCTGGCAAATGGACCGCAACGGTGCGGCTGGACGGGGCGCTAGACAATCCGTCAAAGAAGGTCGACGTCACCGTCATGGCGGGAAAGACGACGCCCGTCCGTGTTGATTTTCAGACGGGGGTTCTCGAGGTTCGAATCGAGGCGAAGGGGGGATCGGGAACCGGAATGGTGACCGTCAACCGTGGCTCGAAGCGGATCGGTACGCTCGGAGCAGGCGTTGCGGCGCAGCTAACCGCGGGCAGTTACGAAATCGTCGTCCGCTACGGGGGTAAGGAACGCCGCTACGAGGTCGACCTCCGCCCAGGCCAGCGGCGTCTCGTAAGGGCCCAGTTTTAACGCGAAATTCTTCGACCTTTCCTCGATACCATCGCGAACGGCGTATACTCGACCCAATGGGGGTCACTGCCAGTGTCTGACGAGCCGATGACCAACCTACCGGAGCTCGCGCGGCGCCCGCCGACGCCAGCGCCCTATGCGCCGAATGCGGCCTTGCGCTGGCTCTACCGTCGGTTCTTCGCCCACATTCGGGTGGACGAGAACTGGAGCCGCGGCGTTCGAGAGGCCGCGAGCAAGGGGGTGGTCGTCTACGTGATGCGGTCGCTCTCGTTTCTCGACTTCCTGTGCCTCGATTTCTTGCTGAAGAAGTTTGGGCTGCCGCTGGTCCGCTTCGTCAACGACCTCGGGCTCTGGATTCTCGAGCCTTTCGGCAAAGGCGAACGCCGCCTCAGCCTGCGTAGGCAGATCCCGGAGACCGAGGCACTCGAACGCACCGTGGGTGACGGGTACAGCGCCCTCCTCTTTCTGCGACGACCCCCTCAGCTCGGCCGACAAGGAAGACGCGGTCGAAAGCTCGAAGCAGACCTGATTCGGACGCTGGTCCACAAGCAGCGCTCGACGGCGCAGCCGATTCTCCTGGTCCCTCAGACGTTCGTCTGGAGCAAGCAATCCGGCAGCGCGAGCCCCAGCTTGCTCGACTTGCTGTTCGGACCAGTACAGTGGCCGGGGCGCGTCCGGGTCCTTTGTCAGTTTCTACTCAACTACCGCAACGCCAAGCTCCGTTCTGGTGAACCGTTCGATCTGAAAGCTTTCTTGGAGCGAAACGAGGATCTCACCGACAGCCAGGTCGCCGACAAAGTTCGATACGCCCTGCTCCGACGCATGGAAAGAGACCGAGCGGTCGTTCTCGGCCCGATGAAGAAGACCACGGCGCGAATCCAGGAAGAGCTTCTCCGGGGACAGCGGATAAGAGCCGAAATCCAAAGCTACGCCGCTCAGCATGGGATCTCCAGGGCGAAAGCCGAACGAGTTGCGCGCAAGCACCTGCGCCACCTGTGTGCCAAGCAAAGCCCCTTCGTCGTGGATGTCTTACATCGCTTCTTCTCTTGGGTTTGGGCCCGGATGTACGACGGCGTCGTGGTGGACAAGGAGGGCCTGGAGCGTGTGCGCCAGGCTGCGCGCGATTCGTCCATCGTCCTGTTGCCAAGTCACAAGAGTCACATCGATTATCTGGTGCTCAGCGACACGCTTTACAGCAATGCCCTGATGGCGCCCCTCATCGCGGCTGGCGACAATCTGAGCTTTTGGCCGATCGGCCCCGTCCTGAGGCGCGCTGGCGCGTTTTTCATTCGCCGTACCTTCAAGGGCGACCCTCTCTATCCAGCGCTCGTCGAGGCGTACTTGCGAAAGCTGCTGGCCGAGGGGTTCACAACCGAGTTCTTCCTCGAGGGCGGTCGCTCGCGAACGGGCAAGCCGCTACCGCCGAAGTACGGCCTGCTTTCGATGGTCTTTGATTCGGCGACGAAGCTTCCCACCACCAACGTGCGACTCGTTCCCGTCTCGATCGGATACGAGCGGATCATCGAAGAGCGTTCCTTCGTGCACGAGCTCGGCGGTGGGGAGAAGCAATCCGAGAACGTCGGCGATCTCATCAAGAGCTCGAGCATCCTTCGCTCGAAATGGGGTCGGCTATACGTCCAGTTCGGCACGATTATCGACTTCGACGAGTTCCTCGAGAGCACACGCCGCCGCTCGGCGCCCGGGAGCACCACCAAAGAACTGAGCCCCAATCAGCAGCGAGCGGCAGTGCAATCCCTCGCCCACAAGGTGATGTATTCGATCAACGAGGTCACGGTGGTTACTCCAGCCGCGCTCGTCGCCACCGCGCTGCTGAGCCACAAAAAGCGGGGCATGACGAAGTCTGCTCTTATCGCCACCTGCGAGGACTTGCTGTCCACGCTTGCGACGATGGGCGCACGAATCGCCCATCAACTCCGAATCGGCGATGGACGCATTCGTGAGGACACGATCGAGGAAGCGCTGGGCCTCTTCATCGACGCCCGCCTGATCGTGGCCCACGACACTGGTCCCGAGCCCATCTACACGATCGACTCCGAACGGCGCATCGCGCTCGAGTACTACCAAAACACGACCATTCATTTCTTCGTACCAAGCGCGCTGATCGCCTCCGCGCTGTTGGTGGACCGAGAGGAGTGGGTCGACATTCCCCGCCTCAACGACCGGGTGCAGCAGCTTTCTCGACTCTTCAAACACGAGTTCATCTTCCGCACGGACGCGACTTTCGATAAGATCTTCGATGATGCTCTCGAGGCGATGGAAAACGCTGGCGAAGTAGAAATCCGCGATGGCCAGGTCCAAGCCACGGAGGGTGTTCGCCGCCACCGCCTCGAGCGATACGCGACCATGTTGCAGACCTTCTTCGAGAGCTACCTTCTCGCGCTTCGCGGTGCGGAGATCGTGCTCGATGGCCCAATTCAAAAGAAGGACTGGTACAAACGCACCCTTGCTCTGGGTCAGCAGATGTATTTGGCCGGCGAAATCGAGAGGCGCGAGTCCCTTTCGAAGCTCAAGCTCGAAACCGCTCTCAAAGCGCTCGAGGATTACGAGCTCGTCCAGGTGAACGGCGATACGCTCGAGCGTGGCGTCGATGTCGACAGTGTTGCCGACCTGCATGCCCTAGAGCCGAAGCTCACGGGCTTCTTGCGCTGACCCCGCAGCGTTTGATGTCTCTTGGCCCCGGGTCCACACGCTGCACACGTCTTGAAGTACGCAACGCTCGCACTTGGCCGGGTTCGGTCGACTCGGGCACTCGCGGGAAACGCCGAGGTGGCACAGCGCGAAGTCGTACTTGACCGGATCGTCGGGATCGTACCGTCTGAGCGCCGTCGTGATCTCTTCTGCAGTGGCCCACGTCGCAGTGCGGCGCTGGGTCAGCCCGAGGTTACGGCTGATTCGATGGATGTGCGTGTCGACAGGGATGATGAGCTTCGACGGGGCGACTGGCCAAAGGCCCAGGTCCACACCGTCTGCGGGGCGGATCATCCAGCGCGCGTAAAGCAGGAGCCGCTTGCAAGCGCTTCCGGCGCGCGGGTCGCTCACGAGGTGTCGTAGATTGCGAGTCCGGGCGTCGCCGCGCAGCGCATCGGCGAAGCGCGCCAACGACTCACGGAAATCACCGCCAGCAGCTTTGTAAAGGCGAATGAACGCGCGCGCCAGGCTCCCTTGTGCACGGACCAGAGCAGCAGCGCGTGACAGCATCACGGCGAGGTGCTCATCCCGGTAAATTCGATGGACGAAACCCCGCAGCCGATCGAGAATTTCGTCGTGCTCCGCCTCTACGATGGTCGTGGCCGGGTGTTCCCCAAGGGCCGAAAGCACGCGCTCGATGCTGCATCTCGCGGTTACGGCGTTACCAAACGCCAAGCTCGAGGCGACCAGCCCAGCGATCTCTTGGTCGCCGGGCTCTTCGTACTGGTGGATGAAATCCACGGGGTCCCGTCGGCGGCGTTGCGCCGAATCGCAATCCTGGAGCAGCGCCTCTAGGCGTTGGCCGACGGAATCCATCTCGTTGGAGGTTCTTGCTATATTGTCGACCCAACTGCAATGACCACCAGGAGTTCCTTTAGAAACGGCGTCTGCGCGATCAGCATTGCATTGGCGTTGAGCGCTGGTTGTGCGCACGAGTCGTCGAACGATACCGAGACGACGACGCTGCAAGGGCAAGGGGCACGCTTGGAACTCGGGCTCCGTCTGTCTGACGGACGCTGGCTGGAGCTCGGTGATCTCCGCGGGAGTTCGGTGCTGCTTTTTGTGTTCGCAACCTTCGACATGGTGAGCCAGGCATCTCTCAAGGCGCTTCGGCCTTTCGTGGAGGCACATCCCGAGGTGGTGGTGGTTGGAGTCGCATCCGAGCCGCGGGCGGTACAGCTCGTCGAAGCGTGGGCCTACGCTCTCGACCCGCCGTTCGTCGTGGGAGCCGATCCTCATGGCAGCGTCGAAAACGGAAGAAGCGTCTTGGGGAAGATCGAAACCGTGCCGACGTATATCCTATACGACAGCGGGGGCTACGAGGTCGAACGCGCCACGGGTTATCAAAGTGCGTCGCAGCTCGATGCACTGGTGAAGGCTCTCGACGGCCGTAAATCGCGCCTATAGGATCCCGTGCTTACGCCACAGAGCGCCTAGCTCGTCGCCAAAACGTTGAAGCGCCACATGTCGGACCTCCTTCGATGAGGAGCAGTCGAGAGCCTCTCGCGCAGCGCCGGTCGCGATCGCGAGGTCTATGTTGCGAATGAGAGCGCGCACCAACGGCACCACGCTTGCCGGCACGGAAACCTTTCGGTAGCCAAGCCCGAGCGCTATGCCGAGGCCAATCGGGTCGGCGGCCATATCGCCGCACATCGAACACGGCGTGTCGGTGCTCACCGCCGCGGTAACAATCTGCTCCAGCAACTGCAGCACCGCGGGGTCCAACGGGCTGGCGGCAGTGGTCCGATGATCACGCCGATCAATCCCGAGTGTGTACTGGACGAGATCGTTCGTGCCAACGGCAAAGAAGTCAGCGCGTGCTGCAAACCGCTCCGCGAGAAGCGCTGCGGAAGGGACCTCGACCATCATCCCAACCGGTAGAGGTGCCAACCGCGCCTTCTCATCGTCGAGCTCGCTCCTGCACTGGTCCACGAGTGACCTCACCTTTTCGAGCTCTTCGAGGCTCGCCACCATCGGACACATCAGTGCCACGGACCCCGCAGTGCTGGCGCGCAAAATGGCTCTGATCTGTGTCTTGAGCCAGTCCTGCTCGCGTTCCTGGGAGCGTTCCGACTGAAGGCGCTTGTCACCTCTCCAATCGAACGTTCGGAAGACCACGGTCTTTGGCGCAATGGCAGTCGCGAACTTTTTGTAGAGCGCGAACTGCTCCTCCTCCGGTGGAGGTTCGGCGCGATCGAGGCACATGAACTCCGTGCGGTACAAGCCGATGCCTTCCGCGCCGTTCTCAATCGCGACGTCGACCTCGCTAGGAAGCTCGATATTCGCCGCCACCGAAATCGGGACGCCGTCGCGCGTTATGGCATTGGTGGTGCGCTCCGATTGAAGAAACGAAAAAAAGCGGTCTCGACGCTCGGTGGCGATGCGTTGCTCCTCTGCGGGCGCTCCAACCGTGACTTCGCCCGAGAACCCATCGACGACGATCATTTCGTCCTGTTCGATCGCCGCTGGGAACGGACCCGTGCCCACTACCGCCGGGACACCGAACGCTCGCGCAAGAATCGCCGTATGACTGTTCGCGCCGCCCATCTCGGTAACAAGGCCCACGGTAGGTGGAGCCAACAAGTGAACCGCATCTGCCGGAGTGAGGTCGTGTGCAACGAGGATCGTAGGATGGCTCCCTGGACTCTCACTGCGCCCTCCGCCCGAGAGGTGGCGGAGCAAGTGTTCCTTGACATGATCGATATCCCTTGCGCGCTCGCGAAAATACGAAGATGCGTCATTGAGAAGAGGTGCTTTGAGCCTTTCGACCACGCGGCTCAGGGCCCACGGTGCATTGATCTTGTCGGCGCGAATCTCGTCGACAATCGCGTCGATCAGAAGAGCGTCGGCGTGCATCAAGAGATACACGTCCAGAATCGGGGCGAACGCGGGACCGTGCTGGTGGGTCAGCTCTTGTTTGGCGAGCTCGATTTCTTCTCGTGAGTCTGCGACAGCATGCTTGAACCTGCTCAGCTCCTCCTCGACTTCATCGTCCGAGATGCGACGGTAGGTAAGGCCCCGGCGCTCTCGCGCAGAAAGCCGCGCTGGACCCACGCCGATGCCGACCGAAGCAGCGATCCCCTTAATTCGAGCGGGACGCGTCATTCCGTTTCCCCAAAGCCGCTCGCCACGAGCTCGCAAAGCGCCTCGAGCGCAACCTCGGCATCGGCCCCAATGGCCCGAATCGTGAGCTTTGCGCCCCGCTGACCGCACAACAAGAGAACTCCCATAATGCTCTTCGCATCGGCAACCTGGCCTTCTTTGCTTACCTCGATCTCCGCCTCGTAACAGTTGGCAAGGTCGACGAGCTTCGCTGCAGCACGTGCATGGAGCCCAAGCTGGTTCGGAACTTCGACTGTCGCGACGAAGGCATCGCTCACGAGCCCGCCCGCTCTATGTCGCGATGGTAAGCCACCACCTCGTGTTCGTCCTTGAGCCGACGACCCAGCTCCTCGGCCAAGGCAACTGATCGATGCCGACCGCCGGTGCACCCGAGCGCGATCGTCAAGTAAGCCTTTCCCTCGCGCGCATACCGGGGCAACGCGTAGTCGAGCAATGGTTCCAGACGCGACAGCAGCTCCTGCGTCTCGGGCGCTTCCAACACGTATGCGGCAACGTCCGGGTCCAAGCCCGTTTGTGGTCGAAGCGCCTCGACAAAGTGAGGGTTTGGCAAAAAACGGAGGTCGAAGACTAGGTCGGCATGCGTGGGAATGCCGTACTTGAATCCGAACGAAACCAGTCGGACCACCATCGACGCACGGCTGAGATCGCGACCTATGTACTCGATTAGCCGGCGCCTGAGATCGTGAACGGTGAGCTCGGTCGTGTCGATTATGACGTCGGCGCGGTCGCGGAGGCTCGCAAGCCGCTGTCTTTCAGTGCCGATGGCACCCTGGAGATCGCCCGCACGAGCTAGAGCGTGTGGGCGCCGTGTTTCGCTGAAGCGGCGCACCAAGACTTCGTCGGAGCAATCGAGAAAGACTACCTCTACCCGATGACCCGAGTCCTCGAGTGATCGAAGCGTCTCTTCGACTCCGCTCAGAAACGCTCCTGTTCGAACGTCGATACCGAGCCCAACCCGACCAAGCGATTGGTCCCGACCGATGAGCGTGAGGAGCTCCGGCGCAAGCGCTGGTGGAAGATTGTCCACGCAAAAGAGGCCGGCGTCTTCCAACACTCTCAGCGCCGTGCTTCGGCCGGCCCCCGAGAGCCCGGTGACGACGACGATGTGAAGTGGCCCGGTCATGGCTCGTGTCCGGGCTCCGCGTCGTCGATCTCTCCCATCAAGGTTTGGATGAACTTCTGCGCTCCATGTTGCCCTGCGGCCTTGAGGATGTGATTGCGAGCCGCGACTTCGAGGATGACAGCCATGTTGCGCCCCGGGCGCACTGGGATCCGCAGCATGGGGATCGACATCCCGAGGATCTCGAGCGTCGAATCGTCCAGCCCCAAGCGGTCAAACGGCTCGTCGGTGTCCCAAGGGCACAGCTCGACGACGAGTTGAACGGTCTTTTTGAGGCGCACCGCGTTTGCCCCAAACAAGTCGCGAACGTTTATGATCCCAATTCCGCGGAGCTCGAGGTGATTGCGTAGCAGCGGAGGCGCTCGTCCCACAATTTGCTCGGAAGGCAACAAGGACAGGATTACCTGATCATCGGCGACCAGCCGATGACCTCGCTCGACCAGAAAGAGGGCGCATTCGCTTTTGCCGATCCCGCTCGGCCCCAAAAGAAGGGTGCCGATGCCATGAACATCCATCAATACGCCATGACGAGTCTCCGAGGGCGCGAGCAGCGCGTCCAACACCAGGTGGATTGCTTGAATGGTGCGGCTCGACCGCGGCTTCGCGACGACTAGGGGCGTGGCCGTTGCCTTTGCAGCTCGCAAAAGCGCAGCCGGCGGGTCCACACCACGGGTCAAGACGACCAGCGAGAGGCCGAGCTCGAAGAGCCCGCTCGCACGGCGCCGTTGTTCGTCCGGCGCCAGTCCCTCGAGATAGGTGATCTCGGTCTCCCCCAGAATCTGAACGCGCGTAGGAACGACTCCGTGTGTATGACCGGCCAGTGCAAGGCCCGGTTTCTGGACGCGAGGATGATCGAGCACGCGATCGGTGCCCTCCGCCCCGGCAACGAGCGTCATCACCTCGCTGAGCCGCGGCTCGCCAAGCACGTGCGCGACCGTGATACCACGCTCGACGCGCATACTGGCTAGGTCGCCGGCGCGACGCGGAGAGAAAGGTTGGGTCACACGAGTATCATACGCGAGCGGCCCGCCGGTGTCAGGACTCGACGAGTAAGCGGTATGCCTCGGCGATGTCGGTGGCAGCGATCAGCGATTGGCGAACGGCTGCGTTTCGCAGCACGCGGGACACTCCAGCCAGAGCTGCTAGGTGTTTTTGGGGCATCGATCGCGGCCCGACGATGGCGACCAGTATCTTTACGGGAAGACCATCCACCGCGTCGAAATCGACTCCGTCCGCGCAAACGGCGACTGCTGCTCGAAGCTGATCTACGCCGTCGAAGCGGCCATGCGGAATCGCCACACCACTTCCGACTCCCGTGCTCGCGAGCCGTTCACGCTCCATGAGAACGTCGTAGATGCTCTCCTCGTTCACCTGGCGTTCGGGCTTGACCAGCAGAGCTGCGAGCGCCCGCAACGCGGCTTCTTTATCAGAGGCGTTCAGGGAAACACTCACGCGTTCGGGATGGAGCAGCTCGGCCAACATCGAGGCCAGGCGATACCGCACCAACTAGCCTGACGCAATGCGGGATCAGTCCTTTGTGTTGCGCAGGGACTCTCCGCTATGCCTTCTACGGTCGGTCTCCATTGCCTTCGTGTCACGGACCTGTCGGTCGATCTTGTCGATGACGAGATCCATCGTGGCATACATGTCTTCCGAATCGCCGCGCCCTGTGTACTGATGACCGTCTCCGGTCAGCGTCAGGTCGACCCGATGTAGATGCCGCTCCATCGAAAAGGTGACCTGGGCGTGAAGTGGGGCTCTCATGTACTTTTGGATCTTGGCGATTTTCTCTGATGCGTAGCTTTTGATGCCTTCCGAGGACTCCATGTTGCGAAATGAGTAACTGATACGCATCGAACCTCCGTCGTCTAAAAGTATTTCTTGCGCTTGGACGAGCTCAAGATGCCCAGCATCTCGCGGTACTTGGCGACGGTCCGACGAGCTATCTTGATGTCGTCTTGAGCTAGTATTTCAACGATTCGCTGATCTGACAATGGGGCCTTCTCGTCCTCGCCACCGATGATGTTCTTGATCGCTTGTTTCACGCTCTCCGAGGCGATATCGCCTTGATTGTCGCGCCTTATGGCGCTGTTGAAAAAGTACTTGAGCTCGAAGGTGCCTCGCGGCGTATGGACATACTTGTTGCTAGTCACCCGAGAGATCGTGCTCTCGTGCATTCCTACTGTTTCGGCAACGTCGCGCAGAATCATTGGCTTGAGGTACTCGATACCCTTGTCGAAGAAATCGCGTTGCTTTTCGACGATACATTCCGTTACCCGCACGATGGTCTTGCGTCGCTGGTCGATGCTCCGAATCAGCCACTGAGCGCTCCGCAGCTTGTCCTGGATGTATTCCTTGGCCTTCGGGTTGTCCGCCATGGCCGATCGATAAAAGCCGCTGATCTTGAGCTTGGGCATGCCGTCGTCATTGGCCACCACGTAGTAGTCGTCGCCGACGCGGTGAACGTATACGTCTGGCACGATGTAGCGGGGCTCTTCGGTCTGGAAGCGACGCGCGGGGCGAGGCTCCAGCTCCGCGATGATCTGGGCGATGTCGTACACCTCTTCGAGCGGACAACCGAGCGCTTTGGCGATCGCTGGATAGTGTCTCTTCTCGAGATCAGTCAAATGATCGGCGATCACTTTGAGGACCAAGTCGTCCATGCCGAAGTGCTTGGCCTGGATTGTGAGGCATTCCTGGAGCGACCTAGCAGCGACACCGACTGGATCGAATTGCTGGATCATCCCGAGGACCTCTTCAGCATCCTCGGGGTCCAACCCAGCCTCTGCAGACAAACGAAAAACGACTTCGCTCGGAGGCACTCCCTCGATCTTCAGGTACCCGTTGTCGTCCAGGTTGCCGATGACGAGCGCAGCAAAGCGTCTTTCGTCCTCCATGAACTCGCCCATTCGAAGTTGCCACCCGAGGTGGTCGGTCAGATCCTCGGCGGTCGACAGAGTCGCTTCGAGGCCGGGCATGTCGTCGTCGTTTCGACGAACCGAAGGCATGGGCGCCTGTTGCGTGTAGTTCTCAATGTATCGCTCCCAGTCGATCTCGGCCTTCTTCGCCTCCGCCGGATCGAGAGGCGCTGATTCAGTGGCTTCGGAGGGCGTGCTTCGGGAGTCGCGCGCTTCAGCGCCCTCCTCCAGCATCGGATTTTCGAGCAACTCCTCTTGTACGAGCTCGCTGAGCTCCATCCTCGACATCTGCAGCAGCTTGATCGCCTGCTGCAGTTGCGGCGTCATGATCAGTTGCTGCGAAAGTTTGAGTTGTTGCTTGAGCTCCATTCAGTTCCTGCGCCCTTGCGGATTGTCGCCTGCCAGTATAGACGTGTACGCGTCGGGGGGAAACTCGGCGTAGAGGCTCGCAGGCGGTCGGTCGGTCCGCTATCCTGTGGAGGTGGGAGATGCTCGACCAATTCCGAAGGCGGTCGTGGTCGTTGCCGACGACGATCGAGCCACGTGCGACCACATCGCAGAGTTGTTGCGGGCTCGCGATTTGGAGGTCGTGCCGGTTTACGGGGGCCAGAAGGCGGTCGACGCAGTCCGTGCGCATCCGGTAGACCTAGTGATTCTCGACGTCGGGATGCCTGGCTTCGGCGGGATCGCCGCATGCCAGGTCGTGAAGGCCATCACCGACGATCGTTTCGTCCCAGTCATCCTGTTGACGACGCATGATGATCTACGCGGGTGGGTACAAGGCTTCAGGACAGGTGCGGATGACCACGTCGCCAAGCCACTCGACGACGCCGAGCTCGTGGCACGGGTCGAGAACATGTTGTGCGTCAAGCGCGCCCACGACGATGTCCAGGTCGCCCGAAGCAAGCTTCGCTATCCGTCTATGCAGGATTTCCGGGCACTGCCCGACCATCGTCGCTTTCACGACAGCCTGGAACGAGCATTCGAGACTGCGGAGCGTCACCTTGAGCCAATGGCTTGCTGCATCATCGCGGTCGATGACTTTCGCAAGCTTGCCGAGGAGCGAGGACCCGATTTTGCGAACGAGCTCATCGACGCGGCGTCCGAACGACTGGAGCGGACGATTGGCGGAACCGACATCGTAGCGCCATTTCGCACGGCGGAGTTCGGCCTTGTGATGAGCAATACGAGCCCGGCACGTGCGTTGATTCTCTCCGACCGCATCGTATCGGAAGTCGCCTTCAAGTCGTTCCACGTAGCTGGCGAGATCGTAAGCCTGCAGATTTCGATCGGGATCGGCTTATATCCGAGCGCAAACGTGCGCACACGCCGCGAATTGTTGGACGCAGCAAGCATTGCACTCACCCGAGCTAGGGTCGCGGGACCGAACCGAGTCTGCGTGGTCCAGCAGCAAGGCTATATCTTCCGGCCGACGTTGCCAGGGGCCGCGTAGCCGACAGCATGGAGTGTGTAGGTCTGCGGAACGGCATCATCCCGTACCGAGGCGACGGCTCCATAGGCCCGCTAACGACAGACCGAAGATCATCAACCAGAGGCCGGCGAGCCAGTGGGTGTCGGCAGCGTAGAGATCCGCCATCTTCGAGATGCGGCGGGTCGTGTAAAGAAGTGGCAAGCCGCCTCCGACGGCGAGCCCGAAGACCGCTCCGCGCGCGGCTCGCATAGGCGCCGCGGTGCGCCGTGACCACAGGATCCAAAGCTGGGCGATCGCTGCAACGGGGGTCAGCCACAGATTGGCCGCGCCATCGATTGCTACTTCCAACGCGGAGGCGACGAGCCCTCGTGACTCGACGAAAGGAAGCATGAAACCCAAGATCACCAGCGATGCACCGACCAACACCCCACCGCGTCCGTGACGAGGGTCCGCAAAGAAGGCGACATGACCCGACCCACGCGCTGCCGGACGAGGCAGCCTGTCGACCGGAACCAACGTGAGCTCATGCGCGGGGCATTCATCCATTCCTTCGAAACCCTCGCTACAAAAAGGGCAAAACAGGATGCGAGACTCGGACGATTCGTGGGCGGAAGCTGTCCCGCAACGGGGCTCGTGCGTTTTGGTTGTGTTCGTGATATCCGCTCCCGGGGCAAATGGAGATCAGGGGTCTTACCAAGGTCGACTTCGACTATATCATTTCGGTGCTCGACCAATGGTGGGGTGGGCCCGCAGGGCAACGCGCCGATCCAATGTTCTTTTACGAGTTCGGCGAGCACGCGCTCGTAGCCGAGCAGAACGGCCAAGTCATCGGATTTCTTTTGGGCGTGATGATTCCCGCTCCGGCAGCGACGGGATACGTCCATCTGGTCGGAATTCACCCCGATCACCGGCGACGAAGCGTTGGCAGAAGGCTTTATGAGCATTTCACGGAGCGGTGCAGGGCAGCGGGCATGAAGCGCATCAAGTCCCTCGCTGCGGAGGGCCACGAGGGGCCGGTCCGATTTCACGAGTCGATGGGCTTCGACAGCAACGAAGTCCCCAACTATGCAGGCCCGGGGCGGTCACGCATCGTATTCGTCAAGGAGCTTTGACCTACGCACGACTCCCGGTATTCTGAGAGCAAGGCAAGCGGGGGAAATCGACGATGGGTTATTCAGCGGCGGATGACGCACGAAGCGCTCGTGAATCGCTTGGCAGAGCGCTCGAAGTGCTTCAACAGGAGCCCGACGTTCCCCAAGAAGTCTTCGCGGTCACCCAGAACGTGGCACAGGCGATTGGCGCATTATTCGAAGCCGAGCACGCATCAACGGAACCCGATGGTAAGACCTGCGTGAAAAGCGCCTTGGGAACGCTGAGCCAGACTCTGGCGCTGCTGCAGGACGTGAAGAGCGAGCACGAGAGTGTTCTAACCGCGACGGAGAACATCGCGGACGTCATCAGCGTCCTGTTTCCTCTGACCAACAAGCCGAGCACGCGGCCCGCCAAGCCCGATGACTCGGTGCCTTCCGAGGAGTCCTCCCCTCCGCCAGCGAAAGCATCGAGCACGCCCCCTGCCAGTGCGCGTGCTTCGGGTCGTTCCGTCTCGAGCAGGCCCGTGTCGGGAGCACCGATTTCGTCGCCCGCCTCGAAGCCGCCAAGCGTACGTCCTTCGGATCGCCCGAGGTCGAACAGGCCCCTGACGGGGAAGCCGAGCTCTTCACCGCGGTCGAGACAGGCCTCGCCGGCCGCTATTCCGAAGTCGATGCTACCTCCTCCGGCGCCGGTACCGAGGGGTGAACGCCGCCGCATCGAAGCCAACCTCGGAGCCACGACGCAGTCGAACTTCTACGTCGGCTTCAGCGGCGAAATCGCGCACGGCGGCGTATTCCTCGCAACCTATGAGGCGCTACCCAAAGATACCTCCGTGTCCATGCTCGTCACCCTACCCGGCGGATTCGAGTTCGAGTGCGACGGGTACGTGCGCTTCGTACGTGACCCGATGGATTTCGCCTCGGAGTCCGAGCCGGGGATGGGCATCCAATTCGAAGAGCTCTCGAACGAGGGGCGCGAGCTCGCGCTGCGTTTCGTCCGCCAACGCCCGCCGATGTTTTACGACGTGTAGCATTGCGCCGTCTGGGACGGGCGTGCTCGCGTTGCGTCGTCGATACTGCGCGCGCACCGTCTGGGACGGGCGTGCTCGCGAGTGGGACCCGGTCGCCCTGGCGTCTCTGTAAGGATCTGAACGAGGGCTCCCCCCACTCGCTGTGCTTCCCATCCCAGCGCGGCGCCACGCGCAAAACCCTCTCCTCGAAACACGTGGATTGCCTTTGAGGAGAAGGTGCCCCGGTTCGCGCCGACGCCTGTGGGGGCGGAGCCAGCGGTAGCCTCGGCGTAAAAGACGATTCTAACGGGCCGGCGCTCCCGGCAGCCCCAGTACCGGTCATGGCCGACGAAGCCCCCATTGGTGGCGGCGCGGGACCGGGGCACTATGCGACGCAGAGCCGAGGGCGTGCATGGGCGGCGGCCCGGGTCACCAGTTGACGCAGAACCCTAGACCTCGCCGAGGAGCTTGGTCATCGAAGCTTCGTCGACGGGTGTGAAGGGGTACCTCTCCAGCTCTTCCGAGGTTACCCATGCGTAGTCCTTGACGGCGCGACAGCTCAAGCGATCGCTCTTGAGCGTGCACTCATACAAGTAGAGGTCGACCGCGTATTTCTCGTAGGGATGGTTGACGAACGAGATCAGCTGGCCGACATCGACACTCACTCCGAGACGCTCCATGACCTCCCGCGCGAGCGCCTCTTCATCGGTCTCACCTTCTTCAACGCGGCCACCTGGGAAGTCCCAAAGTAGCGGGAGCACAGCGGTTTCGCGCCGTTGGGTGATCAGATAACGGCCGTCGCGCTCCACGAGGGCCGCCACCACACGAATGGTCTTCGGCTCGGCGGACACCTAGGCGATATAGCACCCGCCCGTGCTTCCGTTTACATGGGATACCTATGGACGACCTGTCGCGGGGGACGCTCAATGTTCAGGACCGGGCTGGTGATCAAATCGCGACCGGCGGCAATGAAGAAAAGCGATTCGCCGACGCTGGGCAGCCCTTCCGAAGCGCTGATCGCGCCGTTGTCGTGGAATTTCAGCCCTCCCGAGACCGTGCTGCGAAGCGCCAAGTGGCCGGCGAGCCATTCCCCGCTACGGCGATCCTTGACCCCGACACACACGTTTCGACGAACGTGGTATTCGCTGTTGCGGGTCACGAAGACACGATGAATTCGGCGTTCTTTGCCCAAATAGCCCATCTCAAACCTCCCCGGGCGTTACGATAGGATTCAAGGTCACCTTACATGTGGGATAAAGTAGGTCCAAAAAACTGGCGGAGGCCTCTGCTGCTGCGTCCGGACAATTTCACGCCGCCGGAACGGACTCCCTGGGGCGGCAGGAGAATCATGGGAGATCTCAAGAATCAGCTCGGCCTCACCCGCGCAGAGGTGGTCGGCGAGGCGTGGGAGTTGTCGGTCGAACCGGATTTTCCGAGCCGACTCGTCGACGGGCCGACCCTCGATGAGGTCTTGCGCTCGGACCCAGTGGCCCTGCTCGGCTCGGAGCGCGGGCTCGGGTCGACCGCGCTTCTCGTCAAGATCCTCGATGCCGCGGACGATCTCTCGGTGCAGATCCATCCGGACGATTCCGATCCTGCGCTCGGTGCCGGTGAAAGTGGAAAACCCGAGGCGTGGTACATCATCGATGCGGAACCAGGCTCGGGTCTTTATCTCGGGTTTCGGGATGGGGTGTCGCCCCACGATATTCGAGAGGCGATCGACGACCAGGATGACGTCAGCCTGCTGATGTATTTCGTGCCCGTCTCTGGCGGCGACGTCTTCGTCATCGAGCCTGGAACGCCGCACGCGGTCGGACGAGGGGTCATGCTGCTCGAGCCACAACGCGTGGCTCCCGCAAAGCGCGGGATCACCTACCGTTACTGGGACTGGAATCGCCGCTACGACGCCGATGGCAAGCCCGACCCCTCGGGGGCCCCACGGACGCTTCACCTAGAACGCGCCCTCGAAGTCACGCGATGGCACGGCCCACGCGAAAACGCACTTCTCGACCGGATTCGCCACCGTGCAGGCCCCGCCGCAATCGACGCGAATGCCGATAGCGAGCCTTTGATCTCCGAAAACGGGCCCCTTCGTTCCGCCATCTTCCGAGCGAACCGGCTGAGCGGCAGCGGACGGGCGATCTTGCCAGCAAACGATACTCTCCGCGCGCTCACGGTGCTCGCAGGGCGCGTCGCGATTGGCGGCGGCGAAAACGAGCTCGAAGTGGTGCGAGGGCAAACTGCCGCCCTGCCGCCCTGTCTCGGGGAGCTCCCGGTGACTCTCGACTACGCCCATGCGATTGTCTGCCACTTGGCTTGACGTTCGGTTGCGAGCATAAGACATTGCCGCGGCTGTCGTGATCGAAGCGCGCGCCGAACCGTAC
>JBFICQ010000034.1:0-21320 GCA_041581895.1 Polyangiales bacterium
CGAACGAGGGTCGACAGCAGCAGGATGGCTTCGGTCATCGCGAAGTGATTGCCGATGCAGATGCGAGGACCTCCACCAAACGGAAAATATGCGTACTTGTGGAGGGCGTTGGCCCGCTCGGGCAGCCAGCGGTCGGGGTCGTAGCGAAGAGGCTCGTCGAAGTAGTCCGCGTGGCGGTGCGTGACCCACGGAACGAAGAGTAGAGTGACGCCTTCTTGGCAGACGTATCCGCCGAGCTCGTAGTCCTCGACGAGCTGTCTGCCGATGGCATATACCGGCGGATAGAGGCGCATGCTTTCCTTGACGGCGCGTTCGGTGAGAGCCAGCTCCTTGACGTCCTCGGGGGTCGCGCGCCGGTCGCCAAGCACCTCCACTGCTTCCTGGTGCACCCGCTTCTCGATCTCGGGATGCTGGGACAAGAGATAGAACGTGTTGGCCAACGCGAGCGATGTGGTCTCGTGCCCGGCCAAAAAGAGCGTGATGCATTCGTCGCGCAGTTGCTGATTGCTCATCCCCCCGCCGTCGTCCTGGGCCAGCAGGAGCGCGCTCAGAAGATCGCCGCGATCCTCGCCGCTCTGGCGCCGGTCCTCGATGATGCGCTGGACTATGCGGTCGACGTTGCGGGCATGGCGCCGGAAGCGTCGCATCGCGGGCGACGGCCACCAATCTGGAGGTACAAATGGCTTCTCGAGCACGCTGGAATAGAAGTCGCTGATGACCTGAAGCGCGTCGCCCACCTCTTTGGCTTCGCCGCGAACATCCGCGTCGAAGAGGGTGCGGCCAACGATGTCGAGGGTGAGCTCTGCCATGGCGGCATGGATGTCCAGAACCTCACCGTCGCCCCAGCGGTCGAAGCTTCGGTGGGCAGCCTCGACCATCGCGTCGGCATAGGTTTGGATTCGCCTGGGGATGAACGCGTGAGAGACGAGCTTGCGTTGCCGCCGCCAAAGATCGCCTTCGCTAGTTACGAGCCCCTGACCCATCACTCGGCTGAGCTCCTGGGTGAAACGATCTTTGCGCATCACTGTGTGGCCCTGCGTCAGTGCCTGCTGAATCAACGCAGGCTCGCGGACGAGGTAGTAACGCTCGAAAAGAATCGGGAGATCGATGATCGGCCCGTGCTCCGCCGCCTGGGTCATGTAGGCGAGCTGGTCTTTCGTCATGCCCCGCAAGTTGCCGAGGCCGAATCGGTTCCGAGGGCCAGGCGGTCTCGGTGAGCGAGGCACGATAACTACTCCAGAAAGAAGCGCTGGATGAGAGCGATCATTTTGGGCACGTCAGAGGTGGCGGCAACCTCCCGGCACGAGTGCATCGAAAGCATCGGGTTTCCTGCGTCGACGGTGCGGATTCCGAGCTCAGCGGCGGTAATCGGTCCGATCGTGCTCCCGCACGCGAGGTCCGAGCGGACGACGAATCGTTGGGTCGTGACGTCTGCTTGGCGGGCCCAGCGTTCGAGCGCCCCCCAGCTTTCGCTGTCGGTGGCATACGATTGATTGACGTTGATCTTGATCACCGGACCGCCACCCAGGACCGGTTGATGCTCGGGTTCGTGAAGGTCGACGTAGTTTGGATGCACCGCATGCGCCATGTCTGCGGAGATCAGAAACGACCTTGCAACGGCCCGGTGGTAGTCCTCCAAAGCGCCTCCAGAGAGCCGTTGTAGGGAGCTTCGAAGGAAGTCGGAGGCTGCGCCTTGCGCGCTTCGGCTGCCTACCTCTTCGTGATCGTAAAGAACCAGCCCGCGTGTTGCGGCAGTGTCGTCGGACGATGCAATGAGGGCCGTGCATGCCGCGTGGCAACTTGCGAGATTGTCGAGTCGCCCGGCGTAGATGAACTCCCCCCCGAGCCCACCGATGGCGGCGGGCTGAACGTCGTACGCCATCAAGTCCCAGGCCGTGATGTCGTCGGGTTTGACGCCATCGAGCTCGTTGGACAGCCATTCGGAGAAGTCCAATGGGTCCCCGCTCGTCAGGGCAACCACGGGTGCCATGTGCTGTTGCGCGTTGATCACGAGCCCCGTCTTGTTCACCTCACGGTTCAGATGAATCGCAAGCGAAGGAATTCGGAGCAGCGGTCGGGCGAAATCGACCAGTTGCGACGTGCCATTGGCAAGCGAGACGCGGCCTGCGAGCGAAAGGTCGCGATCGAGCCAGGTGTGAAGAAGCGCGGCACCGTAGGGCTCCACGCCGACCTGCTGGTAGCCCACCTGTTTTCGCCCGGGATTGGGCTTGACCCGGAGGTTGGGGGAGTCGGTATGCGCGCCCACGAGCCGGAAGCCCGCTTCACTCGCCGGGGCGGTGCCGAGATGAAAGGCCGCGATCGAGCCGCCTCCCCGCGTGATGTAGACCTTGTCACCAGCTTCGACTCGCCAAGACGCCGATTCATCCAGAGCGCGATAGCCGCTTTGATCGAGTCGTCTGGCCGTTTCGGCAACCGCATGAAACGGCGTTGGCGATGCGTCGAGGTAGCTGATCAGATCTTGGACTGGCACGCGCTCTTCTCTCACTTCGCAAGCGAGCGTACACCGGCGCGATGGACCTTGCCCGGTAGCTCGCGACCGACGATGGCTTCGGCAACCTGACCGGCTTGCCAGAGCCGGTCGAGGTCGATTCCGGTTTCGATGCCCATGCCCTGCAGGGCGTACACCAAGTCTTCGGTAGCGAGGTTGCCGGCCGCACCTGGTGCGAAAGGACAACCGCCAAGGCCAGCTACCGACGTGTCGAAGTTGGTCACGCCCATTTGCAGCCCGATCAGGACGTTGGCCAAGGCGGTCCCGCGCGTGTCGTGCAGGTGAAGGGCGATCTTCTCGACGGGCACCTCCGACAGGAACAACTCGAGGATCCTATGCGTCTGCAGCGGTGTCCCGACCCCTATCGTGTCTCCGAGCGACACCTGGTAGCAGCCTTCCCGGAGAAGATGGCGGGCGAGCTCGAGCCCCCGCCGGGGGTCGACCTCGCCTTCGTACGGGCACCCCCACATCGTCGATACGTAGCCTCTCACGCGAAGCCCTTGTTCTATGGCGGGGCCGATCACCGTCTCAAACCCCGAAAGCGTTTCCGCGATCGTCTTGTTGACGTTCTTCTGGTTGTGCGTCTCGCTTGCGCTGATGAAGACCGCGATCTCGTCTACATCGGCTTCCAGGGCACGGTGCAACCCACGCGCATTGGGACACAAACCCGAGTACGTGACGCCCGGTCGGCGTTCGATCATCCGAAACACCTCGTCCGCGTCCGCCATCTGTGGCACCCACTTCGAAGCAACGAAGCTACCAACCTCGATTCGAGTAACCCCTGCGTCGGCCAGAGCTTCGATGAGCCGCACCTTGGCATGGGTAGCCACCTGGGCGCTTTCGTTCTGAAGCCCGTCGCGCGGGGCCACCTCGTAGACCGAAACTTCGCTCGGCAGCTTGGGTGCCGGAACCATACCCACCATCTACAGCGAGTGGCTCTCCGTGAAAAGGCGCGACCGACCGGCGAGAATTCGGCGCCAACTCCTGGCCCTGGCAGGGGATCTGTTGGATACTCCGCCGCGATGGGTCCGCTGACCGCTCTCTTGCTTGCCACCCCGGTGTTCGGCTTCGCTTTGAACATCGACTCGTCGCTGGAGGAGCCTCCGGCGGTAGTGATCGACGCGGGCGCGGTTCTCGCGGTCCAAGTGTCGACCGAGCTCGAGGAGCCGGCCGAACCGAGCACCGCTGATCTCGTGCGGCAGCGAAACAAGATCAAGAGGTTCCACAAGGCGTTCGGAATCGCCACCTGGTCGATGATGACAGTCACCGTGGCCGCCGGCTTCATCCAATTCTACAACCAATACGGTTGGTGGGCGGGCCAGGGCAGCAACCCGTGTGTAACGGGCGATGCCATCTTCGGCCAAGGTCAATGTAGCGGTCCACCGACGATACACTTAACACTGGGCGTGCTGACAAGTGCTCTCTTTTTCACCACTTTCGGCTTGTCATTTGCGATGCCGGACCCGTTGGGGGTCAGCGAGGGCAACAGCGATTTCGCGAGGAAACTGCGAACGCACAAGGTCCTGCGATGGGTCACCTTGGCCGGCATGCTCGCGCAGATCGGCATGGGTGTCGTCATCGCCAACCCGGACTGGTTCGGTCTGGATCGGGCCAACAACTACCGGACCTTGCAAGCGCTGGCGACCACCCACCTGGCGCTGGGCGTCGTCACCTGGGGCGCGTTGACCTGGGCCGGCTCGATCATGCTCTTCTGAGTGCGCCCCAAAAGCCTCGAGCGGTGAATTTCCTCCAATTCGAGGCTTGCCGTCTGGTTCTCGAGACCGCTAACATCTAGGCATCTGTGAGGTGGGGAGCTTAGTTCCCAGGATCCTTTTGCTTTTCGGGGTTTCGTGACATCACCCAAGGGTGGAAATCTCCCTCCGACGGAGGGACCAACAGGAGCGGAGATGCCGGAGCTCACGGTGGCGAACTACTTGGGCATGTTGCTCGAGGATCCGTACGACACACGACCGATCAAGAAGCTGCGCCAGCTGCTCGATAGTGAGCCTGCGAACAAGAATGCGCAGGAGCCGCTTCGATTGATCGAAGCAGCTCGCGGAGGGCACGAGCGACGGGGCGAGTTTTTGGCCGCGTCGTTGTTGATGGAGATTGAGTCCGAGCTGGTGTCCGACGATCCCGAGTTCCGAAGCGTTCTGGTTAAGGAGCTCGGTCGGGTTCGCCGTGATGAGCTAATGGACGATCAGGGTGCCCGCCAGGCATACGAGCTGCTCGGAGGCCGTGAATCCGACGATCCCGAGGTCGTGCAGGCGGTAGAGCAGATCGAGCAAGCGGCCGAGAGGTGGCGCGAGATCGCGCATCGCTTCGTTGAAGAGGCACGTGAGGCCGCCGATCCACGGCTTAAGACCTCGTTGCTCACCCGAGCGGCATCCCTGATTTGGCAATATGGCGGCGAAGGTGACGCACAGCAGGCTGACGCGATTTTCGACGAAGCGCTGGCTGCTGACCCCTCGCACTTACGGACGGCTCGTCAGTATGCGTTGAGCCTTCGTGCGCGCGAGCGCTGGGAGGACGTGGTCTCGGTGTTCGTCCTGGCAGCCAAGGCCGCGCGCAGCCGTGAGGAAAAGGCTGCGGCCTGGTTGCAGGCGGCCCGTGTGCTTCATCGTTGCATCGGAGATGTCGAAGGGGCTGCCGAAGCGTACCAAAAAGTCCTCGAGCTCACTCCGACAGACGAAGAAGCGCTCGGCGCGCTCGTCCAATACTTCACGGACAAGGAGGCTTGGGACGAGCTCGCGGCAATGTACGACGACGCCCTTCGTTCACGACAAAAGCTCGAGTCTGAAAAAGGGATGCTCCTGCAACTCGCGATGGTGCATTGGCGTTTTCGCAACGACCCCGAATCGGCGGAGCCTTACTTCGCGCGTCTGCGGAAGATCGACGCCGCGCACCCGGGTATGCTGGATTTCTATCGCGATCAAATCGGCAGCGAAGACTCCGAAGGCCGCTTGTTGACTATCCTTGGCGATGCATTGCGGACGACGACCGATACCGAGCTTCAGCTCCAACTCGCGCGCGAGCTTGCTCATCGCGCAGACGCGGCGAACCGACCAGAGCGGGCGCTCGAAGCTTGGAAACTCGTGGAGCGGCTGTCCCCTGGCGATATGGATGCGCGCACGGCACTTCAGCAGCTCTACGAGGGCAGCGGCAAGTGGAAGGCGTTATCGGAATCGATTCGCGGTGAGATCGAGGCGCTGTCTCCCGACGCGACGAACGAGAAACTCAGGCTTCTACGGGACTTGATCCCGATCTATCGGGACGCGCTCAGTCTCGATTCGATGCTGATTCAGGTCTACGCGGAGATCCTAAGCCTGTCGCCGCACGACCCCGAGGCCCTGGCCGCGCTCGCCGAGCTTTACCAAGGGTCGGAACGCTGGAACGAGCTCATTCAGGTGCTCGATCGCCAGGCGGAGATGGCGCAAGACTCCGAAGAAAGGGTCGCTCTGTACCTGCGGGTCGCGGACCTGTGGGTCGAGCGGTTCGGCAATTTGAATCAAGCGACCCGGCCCCTCGAACAGGTCATTGCCATTCAGCCGGACCACCCGGATGCGCTGGCACGACTGAAAGAGATCTACACCGAGAACCGCAAGTGGGCGGCCCTGTTCAACGTGCTCGGCAAAGAAGCCGAGCTAGCGGTCGATCCGTCCGCCCGGCTCGACAAGAAGATCGAGATGGCCGAGCTCTGCACGAGCCGGCTGCACCAAAATGCGGTCGCGATTCGATTGTGGAAGGAAATCCTCGAAGAGGCGCCCGACACGCCTGGCGCCCTCGAGGCGCTGGAAAAGCTCGCCGAACGCGAGAAGGACTGGGAGACTCTTGCGGCGATCCTTCGACGTCGCGCCGAGCAGTGCGAGGGTCAGCCCGCGCAAGTCGATGTCCTTCAGCGTCTCGGGGTCGTGTTGATGGAGCGGCTGTCGCGTCCGGAAGAAGCGGTGGAAGTATGGGAGCAGCTTCTCGAGCGCGACCCCGACAATACGCGTGTTCGCCGCACGCTGAGGGACGCCTATGTCGCGTCTGCCGCGTGGGAGCCCCTCGAGGCGCTTTACCATCCAACCGAAGATTGGCTGGGGCTTGGCGATGTGCTCGACCAGGCTGCCGCAGAAGCAGGGGAGCCCCCGGCTGTCGTAGAGCTGAGCCTTCGCGCGGCAGAGGTGTATTGCAACCGGGTTGGGGAACCGCATCGCGCGGTGCGCGCTCTCGAACGAGTGCTCGTTGCGGATCCGACCAACGAACGAGCTGCACGAATGCTCGCGCCAATCTACGAACGCGATCAGAAATGGGGTCGCTATTCCGAAATGCTCGAAATCATCGAGGCAGCCGCATCCGCTGAAAGTTCGCCAGCGGACAGGCTCGCGCGCCTCGACGCGCTGCGGAGAGTCGCCCTCGATCGGCAACATGACCCGGCTTCGTCGTTCGCCTGGGCGAGTCGCGCATACGTGCTCTTTCCGTCCGAGCCGGAGGTAGTCGCTGGGCTCGAGGAATCGGCCGAAGTGGCAGGGTCCTACGAGGAGCTCGTCGCTCTTTTTCGCGCGCGTGTGGATGATGCCGGGACATCGGAATCCGAGCGGATCGACCTGCAGCGACGGATCGCCGCGATCGCCGGCGAAAGGCTCGGAGAATCCCAGGAATCGATTCGCCAGCTGGAAGCCATTCTCGAAATCGAGCCGAATGACGCCGAGGTCATCGCTGTACTCGATCGGCTGTATCGTGGCGAGAGGCGGTTCGAGGACCTACGTCGCCTCTACGACCGTCGAGTGAAAGCCGTGACAGATCCCGCCGAGGAATGGGTGCTGCTCAACGAGGTCGCACAGATCGAAGAAGAACAACTAGGCGATCTCCCTGCGGCTGCGGAACGCCATTGGCAAATCCTCGAGAGCAATCCGCACGACGTCGACGCGTTGAGTGCAGTCGAACGACTCTCGCAGCAATTGAAACAATGGGATCGGCTCGACAGGGCGCTCGAAAAACGACTGCAGTCCAAGGTAAGCGACGACGACAGGCTCGCTGTGTACCTGCAGCTTGCCGATTTGCGTCGCCTTCACCTGGAGGATCTATCTGGCGCGCTCGAGTGCTATCGCGAAGCCCTCGCGCTCGACGGCCGGAACCACGTGGCGATGAGCGGCCTAGAGGCGATTTCGGCAGAGGGCGGCGCGCTTTCGGCGAGCGCCATGGACCTTCTCGAGCCGGCGTACTCGAAGCGTGGAGAGTTCGAAAAGCTCGCTAGTCTTCTGCGAAGACGCCTCGACCAGACAAAGGGCAAGAAGGAGCGCCGCAGCCTGCGCCTGCGGCTTGCGGAGCTGGCGGCTTCGGAGCTTGGTGATGCCTCGGGGGCTTACGCAACACTCGAATCCGCGTTCGTGGACAACCCGCATGACCTTGCTCTACTCGATCGGCTCGGCGGCGTTGCGGAAGCGGCTGGCCAGCATGAAGCTTTTGCAAAAGCGGTGGTAGGCGCTATCGATTCCGGCGACTTGGATCCGGACACCGAGGTAGTGCTTTGTCGAAGGGCGGCCGAGCTCTACGACCACGCGCTCGGCCTTCCAGAAGAGGCGGCTCGGTTTCATCGTCGGGTGCTCCAGGACGATCCGAGCGATACGACCGCATTCGCGGCGCTCAAGCAGCTCTACACCAAACAAGAGCAGTGGAACGAAGTGCGTGGCCTCTACCAACAGCGCATCGAAGCGACGATCGACGCCGGAGCCAAGCTCGATTTGCTTCTGCAGCTCTGTTTCCTATTCGAGGAGATTCTCGACGAGCCAAAGGAGGCGATCTCGAGCTACGAGCAGGCGCTAGAGCTCGATCCGACCCACACCCCCTCGAGGCGCGCACTCCAACGTCTGTACGGCCGGTTGAAGCGCTGGCCTGAGCTCGCCGAGCTACTGCGCCGAGACCTCGACGAGGCCACCGGCCAAGAGGCAACAGACCTCGCGTACGAGCTCGCCACCCTCTACGAGACGCGCCTCGACCGTCCGAGCGACGCCGTCGATCACTACGAGCTGGTTCTGGGGTCCAGCGCGACGCACCTTCGCGCCCAGGAAGGTCTCGAGCGCCTCATGGAAAACCAAGAAGAGCGGCAGCGTGTCGCGAGAATCCTCGAGCCGATCTTCGAGTCACAGGGAGCGTGGGGTGAGCTCGCCAAGGTTCTGGAAGTTCAACTCGAGGACCTCACCGATTCGAGCTCGCGGGCGGCGCACCTCGGCAGGCTCGGGGAGCTCACCGAGAGAAAGCTTCGAGATCCACAGATGGCCTTCGAGGTCTATGCACGTGCGGTGCGAGAAGATGTCGCGGACGGAAGCGCCCGAGCGGACCTCAAGCGATTGGCATCCGACCTCGATCGGCAGCGTGAACGTGCCGAGCTGCTCGAAGCAGGGCTTTCATCGGTCACGGACGAGTATGTCAAAACCGAGCTGTGCCTCGAGCTTGCCGAGCTTTGGGACGAAGCCGAGTCGGAGCCCGAGAGGGTCGAGCGTGCCTATCGGCAGCTGTTGAGGCAGGAGCCGGACAACCCCGACATCGTGTTGAAGGTGTCCCGGGCTTTGGAACGAATCCATCGCGCCTCCGGTGATCAGCAAGCTCTGGCCGAAGATCTGCGCCTACAGCTTCGTTTCGAAGAAAGCCCCGCTCAGAGGGAGGAGTTGTCTGCGCAGCTCGCCGATCTGCTCGAGGGGCCCCTCCACGATCCAGACGCCGCCATCGAGGTCCATCGAGAGCGCCTCGACCTGGACCCCACCAACGAGGATATCCTCGAGGCGCTCGAACGCCTCTACGAGCAGCGAGCGCACTGGGAGCCTTTGATCGAGGTGCTCGAGCGTCGTCACGAGCTCAGCGACGACGAGCTGCGGCAAAAGGCGTTGTTGCGCAGGGTTGCAGAGATCTTCGAACACAAGCTTGACAACATAGAGAACGCCATCGCGACCTATCGCGACATCCTGTCGAGGTTCGGGTCGGACGATGAAACGTTGGAGGCGCTGACGCGGCTCTATCGTGCAACTGAGCGTTGGCACGAGCTGCTCGAAATGATCGAGCTGCGGGCTGACACTGCGGAGGCCGTAGACGATCAGATCGAGTATCGGTTCGAGGCGGCCGAGCTCATGCGCACCAAGACCGGTGAGGAGGAGCGAGCGTTCGACGTGTATCGAGAGCTGCTCGAGCGGATGCCAGGCCACGAGCCGACAGTGCGCGCACTCGGGGAGCTCGCCCAGCAAGGTGAGCGTTCGCTGCGATTTGCCGCTGCCCGCCGGCTCCTGGAGCACTACCAGAGCTTCAGCCAGCACGCAGATCAGGTTCGGATGCTCGAGATCATCGCCGCCCATGGCGATGCGGGCGAGCGTGTCGGTGCGCTGCTCCAAGCTGCAGAAGCCAGTGAGGTTGGGTTGAGAGATGCCAATGCGGCCTTCGAGCTCACAGGGCGAGCGCTTCTCGAAGGGGTCGCGGCGGACGCCCTTCAGCGGGTGGTCGCCGACTACGAACGCCATGCCATTGCGACAGGCCGTTTTTCGGATTGCATAGAGACGCTAGATGCGGTCGTGCCTGAGCTTCTCGATGCCGACTTGCGCACCGAAGTACGGATGAGAGCTGCCGGCATTGCAGAACAGCACCTCGGCAACACCGGCGTTGCGCGTTCCCAGTACGAGCAGATCCTAGATGAGCAGCCTGACCATCGCGCTTCTCTCGATGCACTGTTGAGCCTGGTCGAGGGAACGGGGGCGGCTCGCGAGTTGGTTGACCTTTTGCGACGCAAGGCTGAGCTCGTCGAAGAGCGCGACGAGCGTGCCGACTTGTTTGTCCGTCAGGCGGAGCTCTATGAAAGCGACATCGAAGATCTCGATTCCGCCATCGACGTCTTCGATCGCGCACTCGGCGAAAACGATCATCCCGCCGCCTACGAAGGACTGGAGCGACTGTATCGAAAGACGCGCCGTTGGGAGGACCTATCGACCCTGTACGAACGTGAGATCGACCAACGCTTCGGCGACCCGGCCACCGTTCGCTACGAGCTCGGCCAACTGTGCCTGCGCAAGCTCGACGAGCCATGGCGTGCGCTCGACCAGTTTCGTGAGGCGCTCAACCAAGACGCGAGCCACGAGCCGACCATCCGAGTCCTCGAGGAGCTGCTGGAGCAGCCAGAGTACCGAAGCGCATCAGCCGAGTTGCTCGAGCCTCTCTATTTGAGACGAATGGAGTGGGACAAAGTGACCGCGATTCTCGAAGCCCGGCTCGACGGCGAGCAAGATCCGACTCAAAGGCTCGAGCTGCTTCGACACCTGGGCGACGTGCAGGAGTCGCACCTCGAAGACCTCGACGGAGCCCTCGAGACTTATGGTCGCTTGTTCGCCGAAGACCCTCACGATCAAGGAAGCCAGGAGAAGCTGACTCGGCTCGCGAGGTCGCTTGGGCGTTGGAATCGGTTGGCGGCCACCTTCGACGCCACGTTGCGGGCGATCGAGGTCGACGATGCAAGCTCGGCAGCTCTGTCATTGACGACCGCCAAGCTCTACGACGAGCGATTGGACGACTCTGAAAAGGCAGCGGCTTACTATCGGCGCGCGCTCGCCTACGACCCGAGCAACAAGCAAGCAAGCACGGCGCTCGCGACTGTTTACGCGAAGAGCGGGAAATGGGCCGAGCTTTTGGAGCTCGACCGAGAGCGCGAAAGCTTTGCAGAAGACGACGGTGAACGAGTTTCGATCTTGCGCGAGATCGCCCGCATCGAGGCAGAGGAGCTCGACGCTCCTTCGGATGCCATCGTCACCCATCGGCGAATCCTCGAAATCGACCCATCCGACAAAGATGCGACGACGACGCTCGACACATTGCTCAAGGGGGAAAAGCGCTGGGAAGACCTCGCAGCTCACATCGAGTTTCAGATCGACAACGCCGCCAACCCAAAGGCCTCAATGGCTCTCCGCAACCGTCTGGGGTCGATCACCGAGATGCGACTCGGCGATGTCCCGCGCGCGCTCGACATCTACGAAGATGTCCTGGCGGACGATGCTAGCTACGCGCCCGCTTTGGAGGCGGTGACTCGCCTGGTCCCGCACGACGACCACGGGCCACGAGCCGTACAAATCCTCGAGCCCATTCACCGCGAAGGCGGTCATTGGCGTGAGCTCATCGCCGTCCTACGGGCCAAGGCCGAACAGACGACCGATTCCTTCGAACGAGCCGAAACGTGGCGTGAGGTAGCTCAACTCTATCAAGCACCAGGTGGTCATGAGGCAAAGGCCTTCGAGGCATGGGGGCGCGCTCTAAGAGCCGATCCCTCCGACGAGGCGACGCGGACCGAAGTCGACCGGCTGGCGAGCGCGCTTGGGGACTTTGCCGGGTACATCACCATCTGTGAGGCCGCTGCCGCAGCTTCGGACGAGCCCTCGCTCCAGGCCGCGTTCCTTCGGAGAGTCGCCGAGACTCAAGACCGAGAGCTCGGCGATCCGCGCGCTGCCATCCAGACCTTTGGCCGGATCCTCGAGGCGGATCCCGACGCCGGGGCAGCCCTGGACGATCTCGAGGGGCTCGAGATGATGGTTGGAGATTGGCAAGGCGTGGCAAAGGTTTACGAGCTAAAGCTCGAGCGTTCTCATGATGCCGAGACCCGCGCCGCGCTCCTGATGCGGCTCGGGGCGCTCTACGAGGAGCAGCTTTCCGATCCGGAGCGCGCCGTGTCGTACTACCAACAGGCTGCGGGCGAAACGCCTGACGATGGCGAGGCGTATGCCGCGCTCGACCGTCTGTTCGCGGCCGCCAACGACAGCGACCGGCTAGCGGATGTGCTCGAGCATCGCATGACGCTCGAAGAGGATCCCGCCGTTCGCGTGGAGGTGGGGCTTCGACTCGCCGAGCTATACGAAGCTCAACTCGGTCGTCCGCAGGCCGCATGCGATGCGCTCAGGGCCGTGCTCGATGCCGATCGCGACCACAGAGGAGCCCTCGAGAGTCTAAGCCGCCTCTACGAACGTCAAGGGCAATGGCCGGAGCTGGTCGAGGTGCTGCGGCGCCGGATCGAGACGGCTCTGCACGAGTCCGAACAGGTCCAGCTCATGCATCAGCTCGGCAACATCACCGAGCGAGAGCTCGACGACGAGCTGCGCGCGATTGCGGTGTACGGAGACGTGCTGCGTCTCGACGAGTCTCACGAGCCCTCGGTGCAGTCGCTTCTGCGAATCACGAAGCTGGCCGACTATCGGGAGGACGCGGCTGCCGTCGTCGAGCCGTATCTACGCGCCCAAGAACGCTGGAATGACGTCGCGGCCCTAATTCTGTCGCGCGCTGACGCGATGACGGATCCGCATGAGAAAGCGGAGCAGCTCGTTGCGCTGGCAGACGTACAGGAGCAGGGTCGCAAGGACCCCAATGCCGCGCTCGATGCGCTGCTTCAATCGGCGAGTGAGCGTCCCGAGAACGACGAGGTCATCGATCGGGCGCAGGACTTGGCGCGCGATCTGCAGCGCTGGCCGGACCTGGCGGAGGTGCTGTTGGCGGGGGCGAGCGCCACTCTCGAGCCGGAGCGAGCCGCGGCCTTGTATCGTCGCGTGTCGCGCATCTGCGAGAACGAGCTCGGCGATCATGCCAAAGCGATTGACGCTAGCGAGCGAGCGCTTTCGCTTCTCGGAGATGCGCCGTCGATTCTCGAGGACCTGGATCGGTTGCTCGAGAAGACCGAACAGTGGGACCGCGTGCACGACGTGGTGTCGCGGCGGCTCGAGGCAGGCGAGGCCGATCGACCCTCGCTCTTGCTCCGTCAGGGACGGCTCCGGGCAAGCTACCTCGGAGATCTCGAAGGCGCTCTCAGCGCGTACCAATTGGTCATGGAGCACGAGTCGGGCCGCGAGGACGCCATCGAGGCAATCCGGCGTCTCGCCGAGAAGCCCGAGATCGCCGAAAGCGCCCTCGACCTGCTCGAGGATCACTACCGCACGGAAGGCAACCTCGAAGAGGTCGTTCGCCTGTATGAAAAGCGGGTTGCGATTGCTCCGAGCGACGCCGACCGGGTTGCGCTGCTCACGGAAGCCGCTGCCATCTGGGAAAACGACTTGGGTCGTCCCGAAGAAGCCATTGCAGCGCTGCGCGCGGCGGTCCAAATCGAGCCGCGCGACCGTGAGCTGTTCGCTTCGCTCGAGCGTCTGGCCGAGCAATCGGGACGCTGGGACGACCTACGCGGCCTGGTCGAGGAGATCGCCGGGGGCGGTGCGCTCGACCGACGCGAGCTCTACGAGCTTCGATTGCGGTCCGCCCGATGGTACCGAGATCGGCTGTCGGATGCGAAAGCGGCCGAACGCGCGCTCGTCGACGCGCTCCAGCTGGATCCCGAGCCTCTAGAGGCACATGCCGAGCTCGTTGCGTTGCTGCGAGAGCAACAACGATCCGCCGAGTTGGTGGCTGCCCTTCGTGCCTGGGCGGTCGTCGAGCCCGTCACGGAGGAACGTACGGCGCACTTGCGTGAGGCGGCGGGTATTGCTCTCGAGGCTCTCTCCGAGCCCGAGCTCGCTGCCGAGTGCTATCAGGAGCTGCTCTCTATAGACCGCACCGAAGCGGAGGCGCTCCGAGCCCTTTGCGAGATTCGATACGGGCAGTCGCGCTGGAACGAGGTCGTGGGGCTCCTCGAACGAAGGCTCGACGTTGCGTCGGACGACGCTGAACGTGCCTCACTGGCCCGCAAGGTGGGGCAGGTGTATCGCACGCATCTCTCGGATTCGCGGGCGGCAATCGAAGCCTACGAAGCTGCGCTCGACTTCGAAGAAGCCAACACCGAGACCCTGGATGCCCTCGAGCAGCTCTACGAACAAGACGATCGCGTCGAGGCCCTTCGCTCGCTGCTCCAACGCCGCTGCGAGCTCGTCGACGATCAAGAACGAGCGGAGCTCCAACTCCGACTCGCGAGGCTCTACGAGCATTCCTTCCGCGATAAAACCGCCGCCATCGCGATGTTGCGGGAGGTAGTTCGGTTTGACCCGACCCGCGAGGATGCGGTTGAAGACCTGGAGCGTCTGCTCGAGGCAGCTGGAGCATGGGATGAGCTCGTGGCTTCCTTGCTGTCGAGGGTCGGGGATGCAACGCAGGAACAGCAGCGCGGCCTGCTCGAGCGGGTTGCGGAGATCCACGACGACAAGCGCCACGATCCCGCATCCGCCATTCAGACCTACGAACGGATCAACGCCGAAATCGGCGCGGACGAAACGTCGCTTCGGGCGCTTGCGTCGTTGTACGAGCGCGACGACGATTGGGCGAAAGTCGCAGACACGCTCGAGCACCTTGCCGCTCGTCTGGAGGGACAAACCGCGATCGAGCTCTGCCATCGAGTGGCCGACCTCTGGGCGGACAGAATCGGCGACCGCGAGCAGTCCGGCAGGGTGCTGCGAGCTGCCTATGAGCGTTTCCCGAGCGACCGAGACACAAGCGAGCGGCTCAAGGCCCACTACGAGTCCGAGGGTGACTATCGGGCTCTCGTCGGCGTTCTGGACGACGAGCTCGAGACCGTGGCCTCCGACCAGGAGCGGGTCGTCCTGCTCCGGTCGATCTCCGATGTTCACCGAGACCGGCTCGACGATCCCGGCACCGCCGCAACCTATCTCGAAAAGGCCGTCGGTCTCGACCGAGAGGATCGGGCGGCGCTCGTTCCGCTTTGCGACCTCTACATGGCGGCGGGCCGTCAACGAGATGCAGTTCCGATCCTTCGGCAGATCATCGAGAGCTTCGGCCGAAGCAGGAGCAAGGAGCTCGCCACGCACCATCACCGGCTCGGGCAGGCGCTCGAGTCCCTAGGGGACGCCGAGGGTGCGCTTGCCGCATACGATGCGGCCTTCAAGGTCGATTTGACCAACGTGCAGATCCTACGCGACCTCGGAAAGCTGACCCTCGACCAGGGCGACCTCAGCCGGGCTCAAAAGAGCTTTCGGGCGCTTCTTCTTCAAAAGCTCGAGCCGTCCTCTGGGATTCGGAAGGCCGATGTCTACTATTACCTGGGCGACATCGCCGCGCGTCAAGAGGACAAGCGCAAAGCGATCACGATGTTGGAACGAGCGCTTGCCGAGGACAGGAGCCACGACCAGGCTTCGCAGCTACTCGCACAGCTCAAGGGTTGAATCATGGTGACAGGCAAGGTCTGCATCGACGGGCAGATCGTCGACACGGCGGAAGCACGGGTGCCCGCGCTCGACCGGGGTTTCCTCTACGGGGACAGCGTGTTCGAAGTGTATCGGACCTACGGAGGCGTGCCGTTTGCCGAAAAGGAGCATCTCGAGCGGCTCAGCCGGTCGGCGGAGAGGCTGATGATTCGCATGCCGGTGTCGATCGAGGCGCTGTCGTCCGAGGTACGCGCCACGCTCGCCGCGGCGGGAGAGGGCGAGTGGTACGTTCGGGTCGTGGTCACCCGCGGAACCGGGCCCCTCACGTACGATCCGACGACGGCGACCTCGCCATTGCGGGTCATCATCGTTGCGCCCATCACGCCATACCCGCGAGAGCTCTATGAGCAGGGCGCCGCCGTCGTGTTGCTCAACGCGTCGCGACCTACCGACGATGCGCGCGCGGCGGGTGCCAAGGCATCGAACTACCTCGCCAACCTCCTCGCTGTGCATGAAGCAAAACAGAAAGGAGCGCAGGAGGCGATCGTCCTCGGCCGGCGCGGGCAGCTTCTCGAGGGGGCATCGAGCAACATCTTCGTCGTGAAGCACGGGGTCGTCCAGACACCCAAACCGGAGCCTGGAATCCTGGTCGGGATCACGCGAGCGACCGTGCTCGATGTCTGTGCATCGCAGGGGGTCACGATTGAAGAGACCGAGCTTTACCCACCCGACCTCTACGATGCCGATGAGGCCTTCATTACGAGCAGCATTCGGGAAGTCATGCCGGTGGTCCTGGCGGACGGCCATTCGATCGGCGACGGAAAGCCCGGCCCCCTGACCAACGAGCTCCGCCAGGGTTATCTCAGGGCCGTTGAGGCTCGAACCGCGGCGGGGGTTTGACCCCGGGGGCTTGGCGCAGTAGGAGCCTCCCGCACGATCACCGATGTCTGATACCAGCAAGACGAAGGCGAGGCGCCGCCGGAAACGAGCCGCGCAAGGCAAAGACCGCAAGAAGAGGCTCGAGAAGCAAGGGAGCACCCCTAAGTTCCCGATCGACCCCGCTGCGGGCGCCAAGGCCGACTGACTTTGCCACCCGCGAAAGTCCGCACACTAGTGGAGAGTGTGGGATTCGCCGTCATGCTCGATCCGCGGTACGCCCGCATCGCTTACTACGTCAGTCTCGGCGTTGGGCGGAGGCGGAGGAAAGGTCGACGCTGCTTCGAGCTCTTCGCGCTGGCCCATCTCCTCGAGCTTGAGGTGGTGGTAGCGGCGCCTTCGGCGATATGCGACCACCACCAGGATGGCGGCGAGAACCCAGATGGTCGTACCCCCCAGGAGAGCCGGCACGATTCGGTACCGCGTACGGAGGCTTTCACGCCATTCGCGTTCGAGCCCGATGCTGGTCCACCCGTAGGCAGTCGAGAGCGCCGTATCGAATGTCTCGCCGTTTCGCATGGATTGGATCAGCCGATGAAAACGCCTCTCGTCGTTGGGGGTGCGGCGCAAGAACCCGACGATGTCCGCGCTCTGGGCGTAGGCAATGTTGACCTCGTGCGGTCGTTTCGGGAACCGGTCAGAGAGCTCCGAGAGACGCAACATCGAGCGCTGAGCAGCGGCGCGCAGCAAGGACTGCATCCGCGGCAAAAGCCGGACCTCCGATTGATGGATGGCGATACCTTCGCTGAACCACCGCGGAACGTCATGCCCCTCGACAGCTCGGTGGAGTGCGACGTGCGAGAGCTCGTGAACCAACACGACCTCGAGCTCGGGGGGGTGCCACGTGTCTGGCGCCGACATGGTAATCAAAATCACGCCCCAGCGCGGGTACGCGACCCCGGTGGCATAGTCGGGAGGCGGATAGCCGATCGGCGACAGCGCACGCATCTCCCTTGGATTTCGCGCCACGCGAATAGTCAGGCGATCGTCGATGACGACGCCGAAGTCAGCGGCGAGCTCATCCCAGTGCTTCTCGACGCTTGCGACCAGCGGAATGACCCGCTTCCGCTCGGCAACCGGAAAAGTCCACGTGACCGGGCCTGCCTGCTCGGTTGCGTAGCCGGTTGGCGGCATCGGCAAAGGAGCCTCTGGAGGCGCCTGAGCCGCTGTGACGGTCGCGAAGAGGGGGGCCGCGACCAAACACAGAATCGCCCCGAGACCGGGTCGTTCTCGTCTATTCGTCACCAGGCCTAAATCTTAGCAGCGGAGGTCCCGGTTCGTTAGTGCGACGTCCGTCAACTATGAGGTAGGTTACACCGGCCGCGAGAAGGGCGCCGACGACGAAGTAGGGCCAGGCCTTCTTGATCCATCGTTTTTTCTCCGGTTCGTCGATTGGCTTGCCGGTTGCGTCGACTCGAGCGCCAGTCGCTGGCTTCGGCCCCTGGTCCCATCGTTGCTGTGCGGTCTTTGCGCGGCGTTCGATGTAGCGCACGCGCTGCTCGGTGGTGGTGTCGTCGACTTGGAGGACGCCTTCGTAGAACTGGGAGGCGGCGACGTCGAAGACCTCGAGCTTTATCGTGCCCTCGCGATGCAGGACGACCAGCGCATCTGCTCCGCTAATGGCGCCGAGACGATTGTACGCAGCGAGATCTCGACGAGGGTCGACGCCGAGGCTCCGCCGGAGTGAACGAAGGCCAGCCAAACCGTCGTCTTGGTCGCCGGCCTCACCGCGGAGGGCTGCGCGAAGGGCGGGGTCGGCAGGGATGCTGAGACCCGCGCGAGCGCACTCTTGCTCGATCTCGAGACCGGTCGTGCGGACCGATTCATCGGGATCGCCGGCGACGACGACGGCGACTTTGGGGGAAAGAGCAGGGGGAGCGACTGTGTCGACGACAACGACAGGGTCAGTGTCGGTGTCAGCGACGTTGCCCTGCTCCTCTTGCGCCGAGGCACTGACGGCGATGAGGCCTAGGGCTAGGCTCACGATGAGGTGCACGGGCGGGACGATAGGCAACGAAGGCCATCCGCGCTAGCGTCCGGTCGGACAGAGATGGGCACGAAGAAGCTGCAATTTCCGCACGGCGTCTGTTTGTGCCTCGGCTACGACGGCACCGACTTTCACGGCTGGCAGGCCCAGCCCGGCCTTCGAACCGTCCAGGGAATGATTGAGGAGGCCATCGACGAGATGGGGCTCGAGCATTCGTCGGTCAAAGGGTGCAGCCGGACCGATGCCGGCGTGCATGCGCTCGGTCAATTGGCGAGCTTTTCCTGCAACCACGAGGTTCCGCGCGAAGGCTGGGTGCATGGCCTCAACGCCAGATTGCCAGAGGACATCGTCGTCCACGATGCACAGCCGTGCTTTCGTCGATACAACCCGCGGTTTCATGCCGTACACAAGCGCTACCGGTACCTCGTGCGCGTGGGTCGTCATCGCGACCCTTTGCTGCGCAGGCGCGCCTGGCAGCTCGGCCCGAAGGATCGACTGCGGGACTTGCCATCTGGCGGGGACTTCGTCGAAGACTACCTCGATGTGGACGCGATCCGGGCGGCGGCGAAACATTTCCTCGGGACGCACGACTTTCGAGCGTTCCGCCAGTCGGGGGACCAGCGCGAGATCCTGGAGCGAACGATGTTTGCGATCCGTGTGCTTCCAGGCTGGAACGGACGGCGCGACCTTCTGGCGATCGAGGTCATCGGCAATTCGTTTCTCAAGAACATGGTGCGCATCATGGCCGGCACCTTGGTCGAGGTCGGCCAGGGGAGAATCGCGCCGGAGGACATCCTGGGAATGCTCGACGAGGGCGCCGACCGTGCCAGCGCCGGGCAGACCGCGCCATCGCACGCGCTGACTCTCGTCGAGATTGAGCTCGGGCGTTTTGACGGACCCGCCGATGCGTTCGGCCGGCCCACCGCGGGCCAACCTCCGCTGCGAAACGCTAGAACGTGAGGCCGAGGCCGCCCGTGAAGTAGAGATTGTCGCCCATCGGAGCTCGGCTATTCGCGTCGGAGCCCCCAAGCTCGAAGAAGAAGAACGAGCTGTTGATGCCCCAGTCTTCGTCGAGCGCATTGGCTCGTCGCTCGTTCACGAAGTTGAGCTCGATGGCGAATTGCGCCGCCCATCCGAATCCGTGGGTTCGGCCTTTGGATGTGCTTCCCCCGGTTTTCTCGTTGAAGAAGACGCTAGTGAAGCCAACTTTGCCGGTGAACACGAACGGCACCGGGGTCTCTCGGGCGAGAGCGTCGATCCGAAGGACCGCCATCACGTTCAGCGGAAAGAGATTGAACTTCGCGCTCTGCGTCGACGGTACGCACGCCGGAAGGTTGGCGGTCTCGCAAGCGGCGCCTTTGTAGCCGCTCCAACCGCCGGCGATCCCGAGGCCGATCGGGCCGATGAAAGGGATGCGGTAGAGATAGAAATCGAACTCGAGCAAGAGAATCGGACCGTTCTCGTCTGGATAGACGAGGTCGAACTGCGGGTCTCCGGGATTGGGACGATAGGCTCCCACACCGAGCGAAAGCAGATATCCCTCCGGCGTCCACCCCTCCTCGGCGGCCCGGCCGATCGCCTCGGCGCTCACGCGGTCGGGCAGAAAGCTTGCGACGGTGATCAGCACGAGAACCGAAGCGATTCGCTTCACCGACGAAGCCTCCAGATCGTTGCCAGGACGAAGATTAGACCGAGAAGCCAAACGAGCGCACCAGGACCGCTTGGGTTCGCAAGGCGTGCCGGTGAGACTGAGCAGCCCTCGCATTCTCCGCTGACGTCGCAAAAGCCAGACACCTCGATGTTCGTCACCATGACTCCTTGGGAGAGCTCTCCCTCGTTTGCGAGAAACGGATCGGAGACGAACGCTTGGTCGAACGCGTTCACGAAGATGAAACCCGACTCGCCAGACCCCAGCCCCAACGTGGTGGCGGCGATCGTTTGACTTCGCTCATTGAGCGGCGCCGTGATGCTTAATTGCGTCGCAGTTGCTGGGTCGTCGGTGTCGGAAAACCAGAACGACCAAATCTGGATGTCATCCGCCGGGTCCGGGTCGCCCCACGTGATGTTGAAGTTCGACTGGCGCTGGGGGGTCGTGTCCACGACGGGCTGGTTCGGTGGCTGAACGTCGACCGTGAACTCGGCGATTCCGTAGTCCGCGGGGGCAACGTCGCCGGAGCCAGGTGCCTGATTCCGAAACGCGAAAATCTCGTAAGGAGTGCCCCTCAATCCCGAGTCGCAGGTAACGATATCGGTGCCACCGGAGCGTGCATCGAGGAGGTCCTGGAGCGTGAGGCCGCTGACCGTGAAATTATTACCAACCGATCGCGGGTTCCCGGTCACTTCGCCACACGTCCCCATCGTCTCATTTCGGTTGGCCGCCAGGTTGCACGCCGCGTTCTGGCCGCCAACCCACAGAAACACTTCGTTCACCGACCCGGACTCCGCGAGACGGATCTCGAAGGTCGTGGTCGCGGGGCTTTTCTGGACCGTGGGACTAATGCCGCCAGCCCCACCGATACCCGCGGAGCCTCCCACGCCGCCAGCCCCACCGCTGCCACCCGTGCCCCCGGCTCCGGCGACACCGCAGTCTCGGCTATTGAAGTAGCGAGTCTGGGCATCCGACTCGAAGTTGACGTCTCCGTTGATCGAGCTGATGCGGTCGACCGCGGCGGTCTGGGCAAACGTGGTCGGCACGAACGTGCCGACCGCCGCCGCGAGCGAGACAAGAAATAAGAATCGGTCAATCATCGCCTGATTTCCGTGCAATCCCTGGGCCAATCGCGCAACCTCAAAAGCCGTGTGTTTTCGGGAG
>JBFICQ010000035.1:0-20286 GCA_041581895.1 Polyangiales bacterium
CAAGTGATTGCCTGTGGTTAGCGACTTCGCCGATCGCGAGTGACCAAATAGTCAAATACGCGTCAAAACGAAAAAAACGAGCAGGAAGCGCCGAATCGCTAACTGCTCGTTTTGACCTTGGTTGCGGGGACCGGATTTGAACCGACGACCTGCGGGTTATGAGTTCAGGAAGGCCGGTTTTTCGTGACCAACGCAACTCGCTGAAAACAAACACTAACCTCAAGCGAAATCGGAACTTACTCGCATCGCCGTGTTCGTGGTTCGTCACCTGACTTCACGCCATTGCACATCGCTGCGTCAACCTCAGGTCAACGAACTGCTATGAGCTTGGACATGAGTGCATGGGATGTGCCCTACTTGGCGCGGAGCCAAATATGGCGTTGACACTCGACGTTGATGGCACGAGGAGAGAAGGATGAGTGAGGACAGATACTACGCAGTGAGAATGCTTTGGGTGCGAGACCATGAGATCTGGCAGAAGTATCAAGAGATGGCCAAGCCGATACTCGATCGCCACAAAGTGCGGGTGGAGCATTGGCTCGAGACAGACAAGATCGTAGGCGAGGGAATCGACAGGCCCGATCTCATCGTCGTGACGTCCTACCCGAGCCCCGCAGCTCTCGAGGCGTTTGAGAGCGACCCTGAGTTCAAAAAGGCGTCCACGCTTCGGGATACAGGCGCCAAACTCGTCACCGTAACCGCACGCTCGAGCTTACCCTAGGCCACACGACCGCACTACATGACACGCATGAAGCTTCTCTCGATCAACGTCTCCTTGCCCAAAGAAGTCGCCCACAAAGGGAAGATGGTCCGAACTGGCATCTTCAAAGAGCCGGTCGAAGGGCGAATCACCGCGAGCACGCTGAACCTCGATGGCGACGGTCAGGCGGACCTCGTTGGCCACGGAGGCGAGATGCGGGCGGTGCTCGTCTATTCACACGAGAACTACGACCATTGGGCAAAGGAGCTTGGGCGAAGTGACTTCGTGTTCGGCCAATTCGGTGAGAACTTCACGGTCGAGGGCATGCTGGATGAGCACATCCACGTCGGCGATCGGTTCCGGATTGGAACGGCACTTTTCGAAGTGAGCCAGCCCCGCGTTCCTTGCTACAAGCTCGCCATGAAGATGGGGGTCGAAGGATTCTATGCACAACTCCTGAAGAGCGGCCGCCCCGGATTCTACTTTCGCGTGCTCGAAGAGGGCGAAGTTGGCGCGGGTGATGAGATTCGACTCGTCGAGTTGGATCCCGTCGGCCTGACCGTTCGCGAGGTAAGCAATCTTCTCTACTTCGAGAAGGACGATCTCGACGGCGCGAGGAACGCCCTCCGGATCAAAGCCCTGTCGCCCGGGTGGGTGCGATCCTTCAAGACCCGGCTCGCAAAGGCGACAGTCGGAAGCAAAGCGCGCGAGCAGTTCCGAACGCTCGTGGTCACTCGAAAGGTTCCCGAGAGCGAAAACATCACTTCCTTCTACCTCGTCCCAGAAGACGCGAACCCGCTCGATCCCTTCCTGCCCGGTCAGTTCCTGCCATTGAAGCTGGACATCCCTGGCCAGTATCAGCCAATCCTCCGAACGTACTCGCTCTCCGATGCGCCGCAGAAGAACTACTATCGGCTCACCATCAAGCGCGAATGCGCGCCACCCAACCAACCGGACGCGTATCCGGGCGTGTCTTCGACATACTTCCATGACCGGGTGGAGGTCGGCGCCAAGCTTCTCGCCAAGGCCCCGCGCGGGCGATTTGTTCTGGACCCTGAGGGGGAAGCACCGGTGGTCTTGCTGAGCGCCGGCGTTGGGCTCACCCCCCTGGTCAGCATGCTCAATGCCATCGTGGAATCAGGCTCCCAGCGACCGACGTGGTTCATCCACGGGAGTCGGAACGGACGGGTGCACGCGATGGGCGAGAGCGTCCGTGAGATCGCTCGTGCACACGACAGCATCCAGGCGTACATCCGGTACAGCCGACCAACCGCGGAGGATGTCATAGGCCGCGACTACGACGATCAAGGGCACGTCGATGCGGCGGTGGTCCGGCAGCTCATCCCGAAAACCAACGGGGATTACGACTTCTATCTCTGTGGCCCGACGCCGTTCCTGAAGTCGCTCTTCGACGGCTTAGTCGAGTGGGGGATCCGCGAGCACCGGATTCACTATGAGTTTTTCGGACCAGCGTCAGCTCTCAAAAATCGCGAGCGAGTCTCGGGCCCGAAACGACGAGCCGGAGCATCGGAGTGCGGCGAGGAGATCGAGGTTACCTTCTCGCGGTCCGGCGTCACCGCCAACTGGAACCCGTCCTTGGAAAGCATCCTCGACCTTGCGGAGGCGAATGGCCTAAGCCCGGACTACAGCTGCCGATCGGGAGTGTGCCAGACCTGCGTGTCGGACTTGCAAGAGGGCGAGGTAAAGTATGTCCTGGAGCCTCTCGATCCCCCGGACCCTGGAACCGTCCTGATCTGCTGCAGCAGGCCCAAGACGAATGTTGTCGTCGATGTGTGATCTAGGGCCGGCAACCGTCGTAGTCAGGGCTTGCGGGAGAGCTTGCCCGTTGACCCACAATCGGCTGCAAAACAATGTTAGGTGGCTTTGTCTCTCCCAGGCTGCTTTCTATCAGCTGGCCTACCGCGAAGGTCAAGGCTCCACGACCCGCTCCCAATCCCTATGAGATAGAGGCAGAGGGCGATGGTAATGGCCGGAATGATCGGCTGGTCTGGCTGCAAAGGGAACAGCGCGGGATCATCCACGACCAAGTGGACGTAGCTCGCAACCACCATCGTCCCAATCGCAAAGAGGCTGGCCAGTCGCGACAGAAACCCCAAAATGAAGAGTACGCCGATGCCAATCTCAGCCGCCGGCACAACCCACATATTGAGTGAGTGGAACGGGATGCCAGCTGCAGTTAGCTGGCCGGAAAACGCCGAGCGGAGCTCAGGCACCGCGAACTTCATAACGCCTGTGGACAGGAAGAGTAGCCCCAGAAGGATACGGATTGCGGCGGCGGAATAGCTGGGCCGCGCTTGACGCAACTTGGACAACGCTTCGCTCATCTTGTGCTCCATAACGCCTCTGATTCCTGTTCGAGTGTCTTTCAGTTGGTGATGAGGACGGCTCGCTTCTGGGGTACCCGTCCGGCAGGGATCGTCGGGTCGGCGGCGAGCAGACGCTCGACCATCGAAGTCTTGTCGGCGCCTGCCACACCGTCAGTTTCCCGAGGCCGAGGCGCCCGCCGAGTGAGGCGGCCTCACTGCTGATGCCCTCCATCATGTCGCCGTCACCGGCGATCACCCATGTGCGGTGATCCATCACGGTGTGATCAGGTCGGTTGCAGCGTGCGGCCAGCATTCTCTCGGCGATGGCGAACCCGACACCATTGGCGACGCCCTGACCGAGTGGTCCGGTACTGATGTCGATCCCCGGGGTCTCTCCCCGCTCAGGATGACCGGGAGTGCGAGAACCGAACCGACGAAACGAACGGAGGTCGTCGACCTCGACGTCGTAGCCGGCGAGGTGGAGAGAAGAGTAGAGCAGCGTCGAGGCGTGGCCGATCGAAAGGACGACTCGGTCGCGGTCGAACCAGTCGGGGGCCACCGGGTCGTGGCGGAGCCACTTGGTGTAGAGACGATAGGCGAGCGGCGCCAATGCCATCGGTGTTCCGGGGTGCCCAGATCGAGCGTGCTCAACCATGTCGGCGGCCAGGAACCTCACCGCGTTGACGGCATCTCGGCTCGTTCCCGCGAGCGGGTCGACGCCGGTGGATTCGGTATGAACGACGAGCCGCGGTTCGATCTGGCTGGTGGCCATTTCTCTCCTCAGGTTGAAATAGGCTCGGGCTGGGGGCTCCATCTTACTTGAACGGTTCGAGCGAACCAACCACCGTTGGAAGCAGCTCAGCCACGGTCGGGTGAATGTGCACCGAACGGCGGAGCGTCTCGTACGGCGCCCCTGCGTACATGAGGGCCGCAATCGTGTGGATCGCTTCGTCGCCCTGAATGCCGATGATTGTAGCCCCGAGCAGCTCGCCCGAGTCGGCGTCGACCAGGACTTTCATGAAACCCACGGTTTCACCTCGCTCCCGGGCGCGACCGACCCGGGCCATGGCTCGCCTGCCAAACAACACTCCACGGCCCGAGGCCCGCGCCTGTTGATCATTCATTCCAACGCGTGCGAGCGGTGGATCCACAAAAAGGGCAGAGATCGGAATTCGATCCGCGACCTTCCGGCCAGCGTTGTCAAGAAGGTTCTCGGCGACGATCTCGAAGTCGTTGTATGAGGTGTGGGTGAAAGCTCCCCGGCGATTGACTTCTCCAAGGGCCCAGACGTTGGGCACCGATGTGCCGAGCTCGTCGTCGACTTCAATGAATCCGTGGGAGTCGAGTTTGATGTCGGTCGTCTCTACCCCGAGATCGTGGGTGTTTGGAACGCGCCCCACTGCGAGCAGCACGTTGGAGCCTTCGATCACCTTTGGCTCCTCTTCACAATCCACGCGAATTGCAACGCCGCCCGGTTGCTCCATGAGCTCGACACACTCGGCGGAGAGGCGAAACCTTACGCCCTCGTCCTCCAAAAAGGCCTGGACGTCGGCCGACACCTCTTCATCTTCGCGCGCCAGCACACGGTCGGCCATTTCAACGAGCGTAACCTCGGAGCCGAAGCGGCGGTACATCTGGGCAAATTCGAGCCCAATGTAGCCCCCACCGACGATGATCAAGTGCGCAGGCAAAAAGTCCACCTGCATCATGTCGGAGCTCGTCCAGTAGGGCAGGCCGTTCGTGAAGTCCGGCACGCGTGCTCGTGCTCCAACGTTGATGAAAATGCGGTCTGCCTCGAGCACGTTGTCGCCGACGCGAATTCGTTGATTGCCTTCGAAACGCGCATGGCCACGGATGAAGTCAAGCCCAGTCATCGATTCCAACCAGCTCGTCACGCCTGCACGTGAAGCTAGGGCGACATCGTCCTTGCGTGCCTTGACAGCTTTCATGTCGACGTGAACGTCTCCATTGATCACGACGCCAAAGTCACGCGCTCGCCGCGCCACATGGGCTGCTCTCGCACTTGCGACTAGCGTCTTCGTGGGAATGCAACCGGCGTTGACACAGGTGCCGCCCGGATGATGACGTTCGATCAGCGCCACCTTCCGACCTGAGCTCGTCAGGCGCTCCGCCAAGGGAGGACCAGCTTGGCCCGCGCCGATGATGATTGCGTCGTATTGGCTACTCATCAAACGCCGAGCTCCGACAGCCCCGGGTGCCCGTCCGGCCGCGGCCCTGGCGCGTCCCAGTGAAACAGCCGGTCCGCTTCCGCGATGGGCACGTCATTGATGCTGGCGTGTCGCCACCGCATCAGTCCGTGCGCATCGAACTCCCAATTCTCGTTTCCGTACGCTCGATACCAGGAACCCGAATGGTCCTGCCACTCGTATTGGAAGCGCACCGCGATCCGGTCCTCGGCGAACGCCCAGAGTTCTTTGATCAGGCGATAGTCGAGCTCCGTTTCCCACTTCCTACGAAGGAAGGCCTGGATCGCATCACGCCCTTCGAAAGACTTCGCGCGGTTTCGCCAACGGCTGTCAACCGAATACGCCATCGACACGCGCTCTGGGTCTCGCGAATTCCACGCATCCTCTGCGAGACGTACTTTGCGGACGGCCGTTTCACGAGCGAACGGCGGAACCAACAGGCTGGTCACGGCGTCACTCGAGCGGCGCGCGGTGTCTTGGTGCGGGTACGCCTCGGCTTCTTCGTGGACACCGTCAGGAAGTCACGGATACGTTCCGCGATCACCTTACCGTCTTCCTCGAGGGCGAAATGGCCGGTGTCGAACAGGTGCAATTCGAGGTTCTTCAAATCCCGCTCGTACGGATATGCGCCCGCTGCTGGAAAGATTTCGTCATTCGCGCCCCAGACGATCAACGTTCGTGGCTGGTGCTGGCGAAAGTACGCCTGCCAGCTCGGATAGAGTGGGGGATTACTGCCGTAGTCGTAGAACAGCTGAAGCTGAATCTCCGCGTTTCCGGGCCGGTCGAGCAGCCTCTGCGTGACGTGCCAGTTGTCGGGACTGATCGTCTCCTCGTTTCGAACTCCGTTGGTGTACTGCCACTGCGTCGCACCTAGCGTCACCAGGAAGCGGAGCGCGTCGTCGTTCGACATATTCGGCTGCTTGTACGCGGCCTTGACGTTTTTCCACCAGTCATTGTCGAGACCCTTATTTACGGCGTCGCGGTCTTTCCAGTACTCCTTGATCGGCTCCCAGAAATCGTTGTCGATCCCTTCGACGTAGGCGTTGCCATTCTGAATGATGAGTGACTCGACACGCTCGGGATGTTTTGCAGCCAGACGGAAGCCAACCGGGGCGCCGTAGTCCATCAAGTACAAGCTGTAACGATTGAGACCGAGTTTCACCGTGAGCTTTTCGATGATCTCACTGAAATTGTCGAACGTGTACTCGAACTCATCCACCGCGGGCATCGAGCTGTTCCCGTAGCCGGGGTAGTCGGGCGCCACCAAGTGAAACTGATCCGCCAGGGCGGGGATCAAGTTCCGGAACATGTGGGAAGAAGTCGGAAAGCCGTGCAGCAAGAGAAGCGCTGGAGCGTCCGGCGAACCAGCCTCGCGATAGAAGATCGATTGCCCATCGATTTCGATCGTGCGGTACTTGACCTGGGTCGTGCTGACCACGGCGGCCGTTTTCGCTCGGGCGGCCGTCACCGGGGTCACGCCCCCCGCGACTAGCACCGATGACGCGACCAGTGCCAAGAGACCGGCAGTGAAGACCTTCGATGACTTCAGGACTCCCCTCCCCCCTTTTCGTTCGAGCTGTTGCGCACGGCCGACCGGATAGATGAGGCCGAGTGCCAAGCCATAGCCCCAGTGCCGCACGAGGGAGATCACGGGGAACGCCGCGCTTGCTCCCAGACCGGCTACGCCCGCGCCAAGTAGCGGCATCATGAATAGCCAGACGCCGAGCACGGTTTGTACCGTCATGAAGAGCTGAGGCTTCACCCATCGATTGCCGGGTAGTGACGGAGCAAGCGCTGCGTAGATCACAGCGAGCGTCGTGCCGATGGTGTAGTGAAGGGCGAGGCCGGCTCCAAATGGCACTGCAAGCTTGCCGGCCAGAAGGATCGGGATGTCCCAAAGCGTGCCCGCAATGGCAAGACCAATCAGGTCGAATACGATGGTACCGGCGATTCCGGCTAGTACTGCTCTTGAGAAATTGATTTTCACGGTTGTCCTCCTCGTTGCTCTCCAGATGTCGGATCTCGGGAAAAGAGTTTGTTGTAGAGCCCAGTTCGCAAAGGGTGTGCCAAAGAGCGAGCAATGCGTTCGAACTCGAAGAACGCAGGGGAAAACCCCTCCTTTCGCCTGATCTGCCTAGCGGGGGTGATCTGCGTCATCCACGACATCTCGTGGAACTACGAAATCGCTGGCCGTCCACCCGCATGCTGCCCGCAAGCCCATTGCCTGCTCGCGAAGCTGGGCCGCGGTTGGGCGATCGGCCGGGTCTTTGCTCAGGCACCGAAGCAGAGGTCGTCCAACTCGCCGGGTAACTCGCGACCCAGCTTGTCCGAAGGCCGGCCCGGCCCTGCACTGTGCTCGATAACCTAGTCCGATTGCGAGGGTGGTCATTGCGGGCATCAAGAAATAGACTTGCAGACCCTCGTCCCTTTCCCTCCACGCACAAACCATGCCACGACGTCCCGCTAGCGAACCGAAACCATCCCCGACGATCGAGGCGCTCGAGCGCCGGAACGAGCTCATTCTGCGATGCGCGGGCGAAGGCATCTATGGCCTCGATCGAGAAGGCCTGACCACATTCGTCAACCCGGCGGCGGCGGAGATGCTCGGGTGGACGGCCGAGGAGCTCATCGGCAAGCCGCAGCACGCCGTCATTCACCACACGAGGCCGGATGGCTCGAATTACGCGCGCGAAGACTGTCCGATCTATAGTGCCTTCAAGGACGGCAAGGTTCACCGCGTCGATGACGAGGTGTTCTGGCGCAAAGATGGAACCAGCATGCCGGTGGAGTACGTAAGCACTCCGATCCGTGATGAGGCTGGGGAGCTGGCCGGTGCGGTCGTCACCTTCAACGACATCACCGAACGCAAAGGCCAGCAGGAGGCACTAGAGCGCGCCCTCGCCGAGGTCGAGCAGCTCAAGGAACGGCTCCAGGCCGAGAACCTCTACCTGCGGGAAGAAATCCAAGGGACCCACAACTTCGAGGAAATGATCGGACAGAGCGATGCCCTCGCGAAGACGAAGCGGCAAATCGAACAGGTTGCCGCGACCGACGCGACGGTTCTGGTGCTCGGCGAGACCGGAGTGGGCAAGGAGCTGATTGCGAGGGCGATACACAACCTGAGCAAGAGGAGCGAGCGGCCTCTGGTCAAGGTCAACTGCGCATCGCTGCCCTCGACGCTGATCGAAAGTGAGCTGTTTGGCCACGAAAAGGGCGCTTTCACCGGCGCGGCAGCCCAAAGAGTCGGTCGTTTCGAGCTCGCGCATGGGGGCACGATTTTCCTCGATGAGATCGGCGAGCTGCCCCTCGAGCTACAGGCGAAACTGCTCCGGGTGATCCAGGAAGGGGAGCTCGAGCGGCTTGGCGGCTCACGCACGATCAAGGTGGATATTCGCATCGTTGCCGCGACGAATCGTGATCTCACAAAAGCCGTGTGGGCCGGGGACTTTCGCGACGACCTGTACTACCGGCTCAACGTCTTTCCCGTGAAAGTGCCTCCCCTGCGTGATCGGAGGGAGGACATCCCTCGGCTGGTGGCTCACTTCGTGGGGAAATTCTCGGCGAAGCTCGGGAAGCGGATCGACCAGATTTCGGAGCCTGTTCAGGAAGCCCTTCAAAGCTACGATTGGCCGGGAAACATTCGTGAGCTCGAAAACGTCATCGAGCGAGCAGTTATCCTCGGCACGGACGCAACCCTTAGTGTGGATGAGGCGCTCGAGACACGACCCTCGTTGCCAGGCGCGGCTCCGGATCAACGTACCCTCGACCAGGTCGAACGCGATCACATCATAAGCGTTCTTGAACAGACCGGGTGGCGCATGGAAGGCGACCAGGGGGCCGCCGGCGTCCTGGGGCTGCATCCCAACACGCTTCGATCTCGCATGAAGAAGCTGGGCATCTCGAAGAAGACCGGCGCAGCGTAGACGGCTTCGTGGTTCCACGAGATACCGTGGGGGTTCGAGGTCTTGCTAGCTGATCGACCCCCTTTTCTCCACTCCAGCGCGTGGCGCGCGCCCCGGCACGCCCTTTGCAGATGGGACTGGCATCCAACTTCTTCTGCAGGAGGTAGCCATGGCACTGCCCGACCCCGGAATGACAATCGACCCCACACGCACCGCGCTCGTCGTCACCGATCCACAGAACGATTTCCTCAGCCCTAGTGGCGTGACCTGGGGAGTCGTCGGCAAGAGCGTGACGGAAAACAACACGGTTGAGAACATCGAGTCTCTGTTCAAGGCAGCCAAGGAAACCAAGCTGCCGGTCTTCGTCTCCCCTCACTACTACTACGCGACTGACCACCGCTGGTACTTCGAGGGCGCGCTCGAAGCGTTGATGCACCAAATCAACATGTTCGACCGCCCCAACGCCTTGAGTCTCGAAGGCTTCGAAGGCTCTGGCGCGGACTGGCTCGAGCAATACAAGCCGTACATCGAAGACGGCGACACCATCATTGCCAGCCCGCACAAGGTGTACGGGCCCGAAAGCAACGATCTCATTCTTCAGCTTCGCAAGCGCGGCATCGACAAGGTGATTCTCGCCGGGATGTCGGCCAACCTTTGCACCGAATCGCACCTGCGCGAGCTCCTCGAGCAGGGGTTTGAGGTCGCCGTCGCGAAGGACGCCACCGCCGCAGCGATCGTCGAGGAGGGGGACGGCTATCAAAGCGCCCTCGTGAACTTCCGCTTTCTCGCGAACGCGGTCTGGACGACCCAAGAAACGCTCGAGGCCATCGCCGCGGCGGCCAAGTAACGAACCGGGAGAGAGTCATGTCTACCACGAGAATCCACCCTGAAACCCCTCCCTGCGACGCCGAGCTGGCAGTCGAGCTAGAAAAGTGGATGCCGCCCGGCGTGCCGGTCAACCCCCTAGTGTTGTTCCGGACTTTGGGACGCAACTTGCCTCTTACGCAGGCGATGCGTGGAGTGGGCAGCTACATGCTCGGCCGTAGATCGTCGGTTGGTCTGCGCGAGCACCTCATCGCTTTCGTGTGCAATGGTGCGGAGCTCGAGCTCGAAGACTGGGCGATGCGCTTCCCGGACGCCAGTGCTGGGCAGAGTGGGATGGGTGGTTGACCCATGACCAACTCTTCACCATCACGGGTTGCCATCGTCGGCGGAGCGCGAACGCCGTTTGCAAAAGCGGGCACGCGATTCAAACGATATTCCGCGCTCGAGCTCGCACGTCACGCCACGGACGGTTTGCTCGAAAAACAAGACCTCGATCCTGAGAAGATCGACGAGATGGTCTATGCGATCAACGTCCTCGATCCTCGGCTGCCACAGTTCGCACGTGAAGTGGCGTTTGCCAGTCAATTGAAGTCGACCACGCCTGCATGGACGATCACCGACAATTGCATCGCCGGGACGACTGCGATGATGACGATCGCCGATTCGATTGCGTTGGGCCGTGCTGAAATTGGTATTGCGGGCGGAGTCGAGTCGATGTCGAACCCGGCGGTCCTCTTCACGCGCGGCGCGAGTCGTGCTTTCGTCGACCTTTCGAACGCGCGGACCCTGCAAGAAAGGGTTGGCGCGCTTTCGGGGCTTCGACCGAAAGACATGAGGCCCGATGCACCGGGTGTCGTCGAGCCTTCGACGGGGCTCTCGATGGGGGAGCATACCGAGATCACCGTCAAGGAATGGGGGATCTCGCGTGAAGCCCAAGACGAGATCGCGCTCAGAAGCCACCTGAATGCCGCAGCCGCCACGGAAGACGGCCGACTGACGGCGGAGATCGTGCGATTGGACGGCATCGATCGAGACACGATCATTCGCCCCGACACGAATCTCGAGAAGCTGGCGAAGCTGGCTCCTGTATTCGATCGCAGTGAGCACGGAACCCTGACAGCGGGCAACTCCAGCCCACTGACCGATGGCGCGGCAGCCCTCGTTCTGATGAGCGAAGAGCGAGCGCAACGAGAGGGTCGCGAGCCCCTCGCCTTCGAAGCTTGGGACACGAACTGCCCCCAACACATCCGGCCCCGGTTCACCGAAGAAGACATCGCGCCGCTCATCGACAAGCTCGGGCGCCGAATCACCGAGCTTGAAGGAGAGCTTGCCGCTCTCACGGCTATCGAACGACGCAATGCGCGAGAGCGCGAACGACAACAAGGAGGAGAATCGTGAAGCTGTCGAACATCATCACCCATAGGCCTGCGACACTCGTCGCGGCGGAGCAACAGCATGACGGCCGGAACGTGGATGACGCAAAGTTCGAGCAAGCACTCGCGGTCTGACTAGCTATGACGCAAACAAACAGCACTGTTTCCCTCATCATTGGGGGGTCGTCCGGAATGGGAAGAGCGACGGCCGAGCGTCTACTCAAACGCGGGGTGGGCGTTCATCTCGTCGCCCGGGACACCGAACGCCTATCCAAGGCAAAGCAAGAGCTTTCCTCGCTCGGCTCGGTACGGGCTACGGGCGTCGACCTCTACGACGAGACGGCGGTCGACCGTTTCATTGCGACTCTCCGCGAATCCGACGACCACATTCGCTATCTCATCAACGCGGCAGGTTACTTTGGTCCACTGCCCTTCCTCGAGCACAGCAAGGAGGACTACGACAAGTATCACGACCTCAATTGGTCGTCGTTCTTCATCACGCAAGCCGTCGCACAAAACATGAGGACGCACGGGGGCGGCTCGATCGTCAACATCGGTTCGATGTGGGCGAAACAGGCGATCAAAGCCACGCCCTCTTCCGCCTACTCGATGGCGAAGGCGGGGCTACACTCGCTCACGCAGCACTTGGCGATGGAGCTCGCGGGGGATGGCATTCGGGTGAACGGAGTCTCGCCTGCCGTGGTGCTGACCCCCATCTATGGAGCATTCATCGAGCCCTCGAGAATCGAGGAGGAACTCCAGGGCTTCGACGATTTCCACCCGATTGGACGCATCGGTCAGCCCGATGACGTGGCGGCCACGATTGACCACCTGCTTTCAGACGAAGCGGGGTGGATTACCGGAGCGGTCTGGGACGTCGACGGCGGCGTGATGGCCGGTCGGAACTGAGCCACATCGGACACGGTGAAGTGACGCTTCGAGCATCGAGTGCTTCCCGTGGGCAGTTCCGGCACGCTTTTCGCTACGAGCAAAAGGTATGCCGCTCCGTAGCGCGTAACCCGGGGAAGTCGGCTAGCATCCTACCGTGCGTATGCGAGGCAGCATGTCCGACTACCTGAGCAAGGTGGATCTCCCGGTCCTTGCTGCAACGGCTTGTATCAGTCTGGTCGCCTGGCACGTCGGACCGGCCAGAGCAGACTTCGGGGATCCGGATTCCGCCACGGCCGAAGATGTCGGCTTGGACGCAGCCCCCGAAGCAGAGCTGACAGAAGCCACGTTGATCGTCCTGGGTGGGACGGCCGGTGAGGCCCCGAGCCCGACCCTAGGCCGACTCGAAGAGAGGTTGGCGTTGGCCGATCCGGAGTCGACGATCGTCATCTTCACCGGCAACTACTCCAGTGCGGGCGGGATGCCCGGCAAGAGTCACGACAATAGGGCGACCGTCGAGCGCGACATCAGAGCGCATGTGGACGCAGTGCGCGAATTCGTGCGTCGCGGCGGACAGGCCTTCTTTCTCTCTGGGAACGACGATTACGAGGGACGCAAAGACGTTCGTCGTCTGCGCAAGTTCATCAACCGCGAGCTCAACACCGCTTTCCCGGACGACGACCACCATGTCGATGTCATGCCAAACGCGGATTGCGGAGAGCCGACAACGGTCGAGCTCGGCGAGTTCGGTGTTCTTTTGGTGATCAACAGTCAGTGGTGGATGCAGGACTGGAAAGCGCACGCTCGCTTCAATGAGGGCTGCGAATACGACTCACGCAGCCAACTCGCCACGGCATTCGATCTGCTCCTGAGAAAGAATCGAACCAAGCGCGTTGTCGTTGCGATGCATCACCCGCTCAAGAGCCTGGGTGAATACGGGGGACATTTCAAGGCCGCCGAACATGGCAAGCCCCCCGTTGCCGGAAGCATCGCCGTCTGGGTAAAACAGGGTGGCCTCGTTGAGCAGTATCGCAATCACGTCAAGTACGATTCCCTAGCCTCATCGTTCCAGGCATCGGCTGAGAAGAGCGGGACGTTCGTGTTCGTGTCGGGCCATGATCGAAGCCTGCAGTATCTCCAGGTCGGTCAACGGGTTCCGCAGGTTCAAATCGTGTCGGGTTCTTCTGGGAAAGAGCCAACGCCGGTCGTAAAGGCTCGGGGCGACGACTTTGCGAAACAGGCTTCAGGATGGGCCGAGCTTCGATTGAATGCCGCACATGATGACAACATGGCTTTCATCGATGGCGACACCGGCGAAACGCTCTTCACGAGGGGGCTTCCCGCGGTTGCGGGTGTGGGTGCCGACGACCTTCCCGAGCCCGAGCCCGTCACGGCAACGTCCGCGAAGTCAACGTACGCAAAATGGAAGCCGCGAAAGACCCGACGCTTCAAGGCCATGTTGCTGGGGTGGCACTATCGCAATTCGCACCGCCTCGAGTTGGACTTCCCGGTGCTCGACCTCTCGACCGAGCAGGGCGGCCTTGTTCCGATCAGAGTTGGAGGTGGCAACCAGACCAATTCGTTGCGCCTTCAAGATCCGGATGGTGGACAGTGGGCCCTGCGCTCCACCACAAAGGATTCGAGCCGGTTCTTGCCGTATCCTCTGAACGAAGCGTTCTTTGTCACCCTGCTCGTTGAAGATAGCTACACCGCCACACACCCAGCCGCCGCGCTAGCGATTCCACCCATGGCAGCGGCGGTCGGCGTCTTCCATACCCGGCCGCGGCTGATGTACTTGCCGGACCAGCCCGGTCTCCTGGACCTCCGTGGATACATCTCCGACGAAGTCGTTCTCCTAGAGCGGCGACCGAAGCAACCCAAACAGGGGAACCTCCCCGCGAATCTGGGCGGAGACCTAGAGTCGACGCGCCCCCTCAAGTACATCTCGACCGCCGACATGATCCTCAAAATCGAGGACAAACCATGGAAGCATCGGGTTGACGAGGAGATGATGTTGCGCGCTCGGCTGCTTGATCTGTTTCTCGGTGACTGGGACCGACACGAAGACCAGTGGCGATTCGTCCGTACGACCATGGAAGACGGCACGAAGCGCTACTACCCGATTCCGCGCGACCGCGACCAAGCGTTTTCAAACTACGACGGCGCGCTGCTGTTCTTCGCGCGAATGTCGTCACCGGGCGTTCGAGTCTTGAGGCCGTTCCGTGACGACATCGACAGAATGACATGGCTTACCTATAACGCGCGCTTCATCGATCCCGTCCTGTTGAACGGCGTACCCCGCGATCGATGGATGCAGATCGCCAAAGAAGTGCAGGCGTCTCTTACGGACGAAGTGATCGCGTGCGGCATGGCCCAGTGGCCCAAGGAGGCATACGAGCTCGACGGAAAAGCGCTCGAAAAGAAACTTCGTGCAAGACGGGATCAAATCGTCGAGGCAGCTGCCGCCTTTTTCGAGAAAGTCAATGAGAAGGTTGAAGTCGTGGGGTCGGAGCACCGCGATCTCATCGATGTCACCTTCGTCGACGCCAACACGGTGACCGTTGCGCTCCGAAGGCTCAAAGAGGGACCAAGCGGTGCACCCTATTTCGAGCGAACATTCCATTCGCAGTACACCGACGAGATTCGCATCTACGCACTGTCCGGGCGCGATAGACTCGTCGTTCACGGTAAGCCACACAAGGCTATCACGGTCCGATTCGTCGGTGGTGCGGGCGACGACGACGTCACTGCAGGGTCCAAGGCACAAGGCCGACTCCGTGCGAGGAGCGTGAAAGTCTACGACCGCAAGAAGGGCATCGAGATCGACCCTTCGATCAAAGTCAATGAGGAGTTCTCCAAGTCTACGTATCGCAATCACTATCAAAGAGCGGACACCCATCACGAGCCCAACACGGTATCCGGCTTCCCTGGGTTCGCGATCAACCCCGACGAGGGTTTCGCCCTCGGAGGAAGCCTCCTGGTGACACGGACGAAGTTTAAGCGACGGCCCTTTGCGTCGTCGCACGCCGTTAGCGCGTTCTTTGCGACAAGCACCCTGGGCGTGAACGCTGCCTACACAGGTGTGTTTCCCGAAACGGCGGGACCCTTGGACCAGGAAATAGAGCTCGCGGGAAAAACCGCGAGGGCCGTGCGCAACTTCTTCGGGTTCACCAACCTCTTCACTGACCCGACCGTGCCGGGTCGAGATTTCTACCGGGTGCCGCAGTTCGCTGCCAGAACGAGCTACAATCTTGTGGCACGCTTGATCAACAACACACTGCGAACGGGGGTCAAGCTCAACGCTGCGGTGGTCGACACCGAGGACGACCCGGATCGATTCGTCTCAGTGTCTCCCGACGTGGCTCCGAACTCACTCGGGACCAAGTTGTTCCTGGGTGCGACTGCCTTCGTTGGGATCAATACGTTCGACTCGGGCGGCTATCCAAAACGTGGCATTGCGACAGGCGTCTCGGCGAAAGTGCGCTCCGATGTAACGCCCAATGAAAGTGACCGCATTGGTACCTCTGGGACCTTCTCGGGTGCCGTAGCCACCCACATTCCCTTCGATCGGCACCAACGCTTCATCCTTTCCTCGAGGGCGCGCGTCGAAGGGATCGTAGGGAACTACCCATTCTACTTTGCGCCGACTCTTGGCGACCCGGACATTCGCGCCTACAACTTGGAACAGCTCGCCGGCAATGGCGTCTTCGCCATGACGACCGATCTACGCTTCGAGTTCGTGCGCATTCAGAAAGGGCTCCCGGGCGCCCTCGGTATTGCCGGTGCGATTGATCACGGTTTGGCGTTCGGCCCCGAAGTAGACGGCAAGGGCACCTATCACGTCGCTGTCGGAGGGAGTCTCTTCTGGAGTATTCTTGGCCAGATGGGGCTGAGCGCAGGCTATTACTACGGTTTTCAAGGTGCGCGGAGGCTGATTATCACCTTCGGAGCACTGTTCGGTAACACGGGGTTTGAAGGATGAGGCGTAGCACTCGAGGGACTTCCTCTTCGATTGACTGGATATACGTTGGGGCCCTGGCGTTCATCGTGGTGTCCACGTTGATAGCGCTTCGTTTTATCGACCCACTGCCTCCGCCCGAACACGGAAGCAACATTCCGTTCAACCTGCACAGGCCGGATCGGTCGTATTCTCTGCCGTCTGAACTCAAGGAGATCTCGGCCGTAGCTGTTTCGCCTAACGAGCCTGTCGCTTGGGCGGTCAACGACGAGCAGGCGAAGTTGTTTCGGATCGATCTCAACGACGGGTCCGTACAAGCGGGGCAGAAATTCGGAGAGCGCGGGGACTATGAGGGGATTGAGATCGTCGGTGACTCGATCGTGATTGCCCGATCCGACGGCACTTTATGGCAGGTATCGAACGACGAAGTGCGGAAAATCGAGAGTCCCTTGGACGAACGCTACGATATAGAAGGGCTTGCCTACGACAAACCCAATAGACGACTGCTCGTCGCTGGCAAGGGCAAGGCAGGCAAAGGCAAGGTCTTCAAGCACACACGAGCCGTTCATGCTGTACGCCTGCCGTCATTCGAGTGGGCCCACAGCCCTGCCTTTGTCGTCAAGGAAGCTGCTCTTCGTGAGTTCATCAAAGAGAAAGGAAAAGGGGCTCTGCGACCCGGCGATGCAAAATCGTTTGCACCATCCGCCATTGCGGTTGAGCCTAATTCGGGCGACATCTATCTGCTTTCGAGTGCAGGAAGAATGCTTGTCATCGTCGATGCGCTCGGCGAAGACATTGTCGCCGTGACCGCGCTGCCGCGTGATATACATCGCCAACCGGAAGGGTTGGCGTTTGGTCCTCGGGGGTCGCTTTATGTGAGCAACGAGGGTCGTGGGGGGCAACCGATCTTGTACCGTTTCGATCGCGTCGACAACCATCAAGAGCGCTAAGGACAGAAGAGATGACAAAGGACAGACCCTCAAAGAAACCCGGCGATCTAGAGTCGCACAACGCAAATCGCGCAGACGGGACTGACCGGACGGGGGCAGTCGCTCCATCCAAAGGCGGCAAGAAGCGTCTGGAGAAGAAGCGTAAGAAGTTGATGGATGCGCGCCTGCAAGAGGAGTTGAAAATCGACGCAAAGGAACTACTCACGCTCAAAAAGAAGCTCGCGAAAGCAGAGGCTTTCCCCGCGCGGGGAATCGAGACGTGGTTTCGTCTTGCTTCTCGAAACCTCTACACGCGGCGGCAAATCGTGGACACGAAAGCGAATATTCTGATCACGATCAACGCCGTTATCTTGTCTGTGGTCCTCGGGACGGTCTACCGAGAGCTCGGCGATGTGCCTCATTTCGCCTATGCAATCATCCCGCTAGTACTGGCCAACTTGTTCTCGATCGCATTTGCGATTCTTGCCAGCAAGCCACGCCTCCGGCGAGGCGTCTTTTCCGAACAGGATTTGCGTGAACGTTGTGTTTCCCTGATGAGCTTCGACGACTTCTACGCGATGCCCGCAGACGAGTACGAACAAGCGTTGGATCTCATCATGGAGGACCGTGACCTTCTCTACGGAACCATCAAGAGGGACATCTACAGCCTTGGTGTCGACCTCAGCGGTCGATACAAACACATTCAGCGAGCGTATGGAGTCTTCCTCTTTGGCATCGTGTTTGCCACTGTGATGTTCGGCCTCTGTCATGCGCTCTACGGGTGAGGGAGGCTTGGGGCTGTTCCACGAAGGTGACTAAGGGCGCCAGAGCACAGCTGACATTTGTGCTCGTCTCGCTCGGGCTAGCGATCTTCTTCGTCGCCGTACCCGCCGTGGACCTGCAGTTCACCGATCCTTTCTACGGGAGCCCGCGCGGGTTCTACCTGGACGGCACATGGTGGGTCCAGATCATGTATAGAGGGGTCCCGCCCCTTGCAGGAGGCATCGCTGTGGCGCTGCTGGCACTGCTGATCCACAACCTGGTGCGCCGGCGAGCAGTCCGACCGTTTGACACGCGGACAATCCTCTACCTTCTGGCCGCCCTGGCCCTTGGCCCGGGACTGGTGGTGAACGCGGTGTTCAAAGATCACTGGGGCCGCGCGAGGCCGCGGGACGTCGTGCAATTCGGCGGAACGATGGAGTTCACGCCGGCCTTCGTCGTCAGCGACCAGTGTGAGCGCAATTGCTCCTTCGTGGCGGGGCATCCATCGGTGCCGTTCTACCTAATGGCGTTCGCACTGATCGCGCGGCGACGGCGATACGCGCTCTTCACGGGGTCCATCCTGATCGGGTCGGTCGTTGGATTTGGCCGCATCGTGCAGGGAGCTCATTTCCTCAGCGACGTCGTGTTCTCCGGAGTCTTCACGTTTCTGGTAGCGTATATCTTGTGGCGGTTCGTCTTCAGATTACGAGAGAACGCGGCTTGACGAACTGGGTGGTCATCGCTCACCTGTGGCTGACTCTGCTGGCGCTCTCGTGTTTCGATGCGATGTCCGCACACGCCCAAGATGCGGTCGAGATCGGCGATGATTTCAGTATCGAACGACAGGGGATCCCGCAGCCAAAGACGCGACGGCGCCCTCGATTGCAGTGGACGTTCAAACGCTTGCACTGGGCCGAGGGGTTGACCGCCGGCGTGCTGATCGTGCCGGCGATCGTGCTGCTGCAAAGCGACGTCCCAAGAAACTGGACGGGCAACAACGCCTTCGACAATTGGTTTCGGGAGCGGCTCCTCGCGTCCGATGAAAAACGTGAAAAGTACGCCAGAGCAAGCGATGCGTTGGCGCTCACCGCGATCGGTTTTCCCATTTTGGTGGACATGATCGGGGTGGCGTTCATCGGAGATCGAAACGAAGATGTCGGCTTGCAGATGCTCGGGATTCAAGCGCAGGCTTTTGCCATTAGCGGCTTTTTGACCAACGTATTCAAGCTAACGGGCCGTGAGCGCCCTTGGGCCTTGGACGCCGGTTGCTCGGATCCGAGCGTGTCGTGCTCCAGCAACGCGAATGAATCATTTTTCAGTGGTCACACATCGATGGCATTCACGGGCGCAGGGCTCACGTGCGTCGAGCACCAACATCTTCCGCTGTTTGGTAGTGGGCATGTGGGCGGCCCAATTGCATGCGCAAGCACCTTAACGATGGCCACGCTCACCGGGATTTTTCGGATTGTCTCAAATCAGCATTGGACGACCGACGTGATTGCGGGTGCAGGCGTGGGGCTGGTTTCAGGCTGGCTGATGCCCTGGCTCATGCACTACCGCCATGACCTGACAAAGCGCGACCACAAGAAGCGACAGCTCAGCTACTTGGCGCCATACGGCGGACCAGGCGTCTTCGGATTGAGCGCCGCCGGCAACTTCTAGAACGTCATCCGCCGAGGACCCGCAAAAGGCGAACTGCGGTTTGCGCTGTGATTCCCCTCTGATGTCAGCCTCGCCACTGCCACCGCATTCGCCCGACCCAGAACGGTCAGTGACCAAATAGTGACCAGAGCACAGGGCAAGCAGGAGTACTCCAGGGTACTGCAGAGTACGCGAGTAAGACATCGGGCTGCATGCCTTTGACAGCGATACGCGGAAAAACCGTGTGTCCGCGTAGGGTTAGCGTATCGCTGTGAGCAGGGTTCGATTCCCACCGCCTCCACTACTTTGAGCTTGGAATCATCCAGCTTTCGGCCCAGATCCACTTGGATGTCCAAAAAAGTGTCCAAAGCTCGGCTCGCTGAAGGCCGGAAATCGAGGAGCCTTTCTCGGTCGAGGTTCACGTTCAAACAGCGCACTGCCCGGCATAGCGTTGGCCATTCGAAGCTGGTGTAGACATCGATGATCTCGCCACGCGGTTGTGGGTGATGCGCTCGAGCACGTCGGGGCTTGCGCCGTCAGCGCGCGCGTAGGTGATGAAGAATCGGCGAAAGCCGTGGGTGCCTTTGTCCTCGATCTCGACCGCGGCGCAGTCGACGTCAGGTGCCTTGGTCACCTGCGAGTGTATCCTGGCGCGCATATTCCGGCGGTCCGGCACGACGAAGTCCTCCTCGGTCGGCAGCCGCTACATCCTGACTAGTACCGCGCAATTCGGCTCGCAGCTTGAGCTCGATGGGCTAAGAGAGCTTGTCAGGG
>JBFICQ010000036.1:0-20244 GCA_041581895.1 Polyangiales bacterium
CCCTACGCCGCTGGAAGCGTGATTCCCGGTCGCGCCGTCTGCGGGTCTGCTGCGACGGCCGTTACCCTCTGCACCAGGCGCCTGTAGTCCTCTGCGCCGTGGCTCTTGGGCGCGTACTCGAAGATCGTCTGCTTGGCGCTTGGTGCCTCCCGCAGCTTGGTGTTGATCCGGATCGGATCGTAGCACCGCCCCTCGAAGTGCCTACGGAGTGTGAGAATCGCCTCGCGTGAAATCCGGTTTCGCACATCGAAGAACGTGGGCAGCACCCCAAGCAACTGAACCTCGTGCTGAAGAAGCTCACGAACGTTGCGAATGGTTCGAAGGACCTGCTTGACCCCCACGAGCGACAAATAATCACATGCGACCGGCACGACCACGCTGTCTGCATAGACCATGGCGTTCTGATTCATCAACGAAAGCGCCGGCGCACAATCGATCACCACCGTGTCGTAGCCACCACAAGCATCCCCGAGCCGTTCGCGCATGATGCGATCACGGTTTGGTCGCTCGGCCAGGAACAACTCGGCGGCTGCAAGCGTCTCGTTCGAGGTGAGCACGTCGAGGCCTTCTCGAACCGGTACGGCCACGTCCGATGCTCGCGCGCCATTGACTAGCACGTGATAGAGCGTGCGCTGGCCTGCAATCCCCAACGACGCGCCCACGTTGCCCTGTCCGTCGGCGTCGATCAGAAGCACCCGTCGACCCGCCTCGGCCATCCCCGCAGCCAGATTGATCGCCGTGGTGGTCTTGCCGGTCCCCCCCTTGTGATTGAACACCGCGATCCGCTTGGGGGTCCGACGCACCAAGTCGACGCCGCTCTGGCGCCGCTGGCCACGCTCCCTGCACTCGATCGAGCAAAAGTACTCGCGCCGGCCGTCACTCACCGACATTTGATACGGATATTCGACCGCGAAGCTACGCCCGCAGGCGTCACAGACACAGACTCCGTCGGCGCCGAGGAGAAGGCTCTGTTGGCAGGCGGTGGAGCAAACGTAGACGTACTCACCTGCTTCTTCGCGGACTTGATAGCGAAAACGAACCTCGAAGGCCTTTTCGCAAACATGACAAGTGGACTGCATCGCCGCTCCCGGAGTTATTGAAGTGCTTCCTGAAGCGTTTGAACCAGAAGCCGCGCGACCGGTCAAAAAAACGAATGCCTACAAGTCCAGCTCGACCGCGTCGGCTTGCGGGGCGCGCTCCATGATGAACTGGAAACGCGCGGAGGGATCTTTGCCCATGAGCTCGCTGACTACTCGATCGGCTTCGAGCTCACCATCGACGGTGATCCGCAGGGCCCTTCGGCGAGTTTTATCGAGAGTCGTCTCCCGAAGCTCATCGGCCGTCATTTCGCCGAGGCCCTTGAAGCGGCTGATCTCGACTTTTGCGTTCCCTGGCGCGTTGGCGACGATTCGGTCGCGCTCAGTGTCATCGAGCGCCCAGTGCACCTGTTTTCCGACGTCGATTCGGTAGAGCGGCGGTTGGGCGAGAAACACGTGTCCCGCCCGAACCAGGCCCGGAAGCATGCGAAAGAAGAACGTCAGCAAGAGCGTCGCGATGTGATGGCCGTCGCTGTCGGCGTCCATGAGCAGGAACACGCGCCCGTATCGCAGCTTCGAGATGTCGAAGTTCTTGCCAATTCCGCAGCCGAGCGCGCTCACGATGTCTTGGAGCTCTCGGTTGCCGAGGATCTGTGCCTGCGAAGCTCGCTCCGCGTTCAGCACCTTGCCCCGGAGTGGCAAGATCGCTTGGGTCTTGCGGTCGCGCCCCTGCTTGGCGTTACCGCCGGCGCTGTCGCCCTCGACCAAGAAGATCTCGCTTTCATCGGGGTTCGTGCTGGAACAGTCGGCGAGCTTGCCAGGGAGGTTGAGGCGATGGCTAACCGCCGTCTTTCGAGACACCTGCTGGCTTGCGGCTCGGCTTGCGGCTCGTGCGCGCGCCGAGATGATGACCCTCGCGGCAATTGCTTCGGCCGAAGTTTTGTTGTTCAACAACCACTGCTCGAGCTCGGTGCGGACCGAGGTCTCGATCTCCGCGGTCACCTCCGGATTGTTGAGCCGGTCCTTGGTCTGCCCCTGGAACTGAGGCTCGTGCACGTAGACACTTACCAACGCAACCAAGCCCTCGCGAACGTCGTCCGCCGTGATCTTCACACCCTTGGGCGTGAGCTTGTGGGACTCCATGTGGTTGCGAATGGCTTTGACGAGCCCCTGCTTGAAACCGTTTTCGTGCGCGCCCCCGGAGGCCGTGGGAATTCCGTTTGCATACGACCGAATCAGCTCGTCCGTGGCCTCGGTCCACCGCAAAGAAACCTCGAGCCGGGGATCTTCGTCGTGCTCGAGGGTGAAGGGGTCGGCATGTGCCGACGGCTTCCCACGCTCGGCGACGAGCTTTTCGAGGAAATCGACGATGCCACCCGGATGCTCGAACTCGGTGCGCTCGCCGGCCTTGGCATCGACGAAGACGATCTTGAGCCCGCGGTGCAAGTACGTCTTTGCCTCCAGGCGCTCGGCCACCCGTGCCGGGTCGAAAGCAGCCCGCTTGGCGAAGATCTCCGTGTCTGGCCGAAAATGGATCGACGTCCCACGCTTGCTGGTTTTCGCCCCTCTCTTGAGCTTGGTGGTGGCCTTGCCGCGTTTGTAGCTTTGCGAATACGTCTTGCCCCCGCGCCAGACGGTTGCTGTCAGCTCGGAGGACAAGGCATTGACGACCGAGGAGCCCACCCCGTGAAGCCCGCCGGCGACTTGGTAGTTCTTAGCCCCGAACTTCCCCCCTGCATGGAGGGTCGTCAGGATGAGCTCGAGCGCCGAACGTTTGAACTTGGGGTGCATGTCGACTGGAATCCCGCGGCCGTTGTCCGTCACGGTCGCGCCTCGGCGATCGTCATCGAGGACGACCTCGATGCGGGTCGCATACCCGTTGATCGCTTCATCGACCGAATTGTCGAGCACCTCCCAGAGCAAGTGGTGGTAGCCGTGCGTATCGACACCACCGATGTACATCGCTGGGCGCTTGCGAACCGGCTCGAGCCCTTCGAGGACATCGATGTCTTTCGCGGTGTACTCCACTAATCCTCCGGGAACATCGGTATCTCTGGCTCTTGGTAGACTTCCCCTTCGACCGCTCCGCGCGTGAAGAGCTGAAAGCCCTTCCCGCCGCGTGACACAACCTCGTACTTGCGAAGGGTAACTCGGTAATCGCTCCCGCCCTCGCGCTTCACGATGAGGGCATCGTCGTCATAGGAGAGCACTCGGGCAGCAACGACTTGGTCGTCCTTCTGCAGCTTGATCAACTTGACGCCCCGGCCGGCGCCCGCGAGCAAGGAGACATCTTCGGCTTCACAGATCAGTGCGCGACGCTGCTTGGTGACACAGGCCACGCAGTCTTCTTCGAAGGCGGGAGCGACGTAGACCACCTCATCGCCCTCTTTGGGCCGAGTGAACTTGCGGCCGGAGCGGGTCGAGGGCTCGCGGTGATTTCGTAACGAGAACCGCAGCGCGAGACCGCCTCGAGTGACGGCGATGGCATACGGCGGCTCGGGCTCTTCGGAGTCTTCGTCGGGCGGCGGAACCTCGACAAAGCGTGGGTCGAACCCAATCGCGCCCACGACGCGCTCGCCGTCGGCCATCTTGAACAGCGTCTGCAGAGGCGTTCCATGCCCGGTCGACGCGGGCACGTCGACGATACGGGTCACGTAACACACTCCACTGCTGCCGAAGAACCCCACCGTGCTCTTGGTCGATCCAGCGAGAACCGCCAACACCCGATCGCCCTTCCGAACGCGCGTCGATGCCACGTCTTTGACGCGCTGCTGACGCTTCACCCAACCCTGCTCGGTCACCACCACCATCGCGTCTTCTTCGACGATGAACGCCTCTTCATCGAATTCGGGTTCGTCGAGCTTGGCGGTGATCTTGGTGCGGCGAGGGTCGGCGTAGGTCGTGCTCAGCTCTTGAAGCTCGGCCTTGACCAGCTTCCACCGCGCGGCCGGGCTTTTCAGGAGCCGCTGAACGCGCTTGGCCTCTTTGAGCTTCGCCTCGAGCTCGCTTCGGATTTCGAGGATCTGGAGCTTCGCGAGACGGTAGAGCTTGAGCTCGAGGATGGCATCGGCCTGGAGCTCGTCGAGCTTGAACCGCTTGATCAGCTTTGCCGCGGCGTCTGGCTTCCCTTCGGACCGGCGGATGATCCGGATCGCTTCGTCGAGCGCGTCGAAGACGATGACGAAGCCCTCGAGGATGTGGATGCGGTTTTCGAGCTGCTCGAGCTCGAATTCCAGGCGTTTGGTCACAACCTCCATGCGGAACTCGAGGAAGTGCTGGAGGATTTCTCGCAGCCCGATCCGCTGCGGCGCGGCGACCTCGGGATTCGAGGTCGGCACCAGGCAGGTGAGGTTCACCTGTACGTTGGTCTGCAGTGGAGTGTGTTTGTAGAGATACGCCATGATCAGCTGCGGGTCGGCGTCTTTTTTCATCTCGCAGACGATGCGGCAGTCATCTGTGCTCTCGTCCCGGACGTCGACTAACAATGGCAACTTCTTCTGAATGATCACTTCCGCGATCTTCTCGACCACCGCGCGTCGTTCGACGTTGTAGGGAATCGAGTGGATGACGATGATCGGGCTTCCCGTCCTCGGCTTTTCGACCTTCCACTCGCCCCGAAGCTTGAGTGACCCCTGGCCGTTCGCGTACGCGGTGGCGAGCTCTTGCTTGCTGCTCACGAGCTCCCCTCCGGTCGGGAAGTCGGGGCCCTTCACGAACTTCATGAGTTGCTTCGTGGTCAGGTCGCCATCGATGAGGGCGACGGAGGCCTGGATCACCTCGGCTAGATTGTGCGGTGGAATCGAGGTCGCCATCCCCACGGCGATGCCTTGCGAGCCGTTCACCAGCAGATTGGGAAAGCGAGCCGGCAGCACGACCGGTTCGAAGAGTCGGCCGTCGTAGTTCGGCCGGTACGCGACCGTCTTCTTGGCGAGCTCGACGAGCAGCTCATCGGCCAACTTCTGAAGGCGTGCCTCGGTATACCGCATGGCCGCTGCCGAATCGCCGTCGGGGGAGCCGAAGTTGCCGCGCCCATCGACCAGGGGCTCACGCATGGTGAAGGACTGAGCCATTCGGACCAGGGCGTCGTAGATCGCCGTATCGCCGTGCGGGTGAAATTTGCCCATGACGTCACCCACGATGGCCGCCGACTTTCGATGCTTCGTATCGCTCCGAAGTCTGAGCTCGTTGTACATCGTGTATAGGATCCGTCGCTGAACAGGCTTCAGCCCGTCCCGGACATCGGGAAGCGCGCGGGAGGTAATGACGCTGAGGGCGTAGTTCAGATAACGGCGGCGCGTCTCTTCGACGAGGGAAGCATCCTCGATGCTATCGATGGGAAGCTCGATTTGAGGTGTGGTCTTCTTCTTGCGACGCCGCGCCATCCGCTTCGCTCAGTCCCCTTTGCCCCGAACCTGCTGGCATGTAGCAGCACCCCAAAAGGCGGGGCAACTAAAGCGTCCCAGAAACTTCGACTTCGTCTAAGGTTCTCGCTCGACGTCCCAGAGATGATTGACCGGCTTGGCACCCTTGCCGACTGCAAAAGCATGTGCGAGCGCGCCGTCGATCCATGCCTTTGCCCTCGCGATCGCGGTCGGGATCTCGTCCCCAAAGGCCAGCCGGGTTGCGATCGCCGCGGACAGTGTGCAGCCCGTCCCGTGGAACTCCCCCTCGGCGACCGAGCTGGCCCGAAGCTCCCGAAGGACGCCTTCGTAGAACAATACATCGGTCCCTCGGGCGGTGCCCTCGAGATCGCCTCCCGTGATCAGGACCGCTCGGGCCCCAAACGAGGCGATTCGGCGGGCTGCCTCCCCGGCATCGTCCAGGCTCCGGACCGGCATTTCGGAGAGTCCCGCGGCCTCTTGCACATTGGGCGTCACCACGGTGGCAAAGGGGATCAGGTCGCTTCGCAACGCCTCTCCTAGGTCCTCGGTCGACAGTAGTCGGCCTCTAGTCGGGACCCAGACCGGATCGATCACCCACGGAAACGATGTGGCCTGAACGACGGCGCCGACCTCACGCACGACCTCCGGCGAGCCGAGGGCCCCCGTTTTTGCGGCTCGGGGCGCCAGGTCGTCGAGAAATCCGTCGAGTTGAGCGCGCACGAGCTCCGCGGGGAGGACCTCGACCCGCTCGACGCCGCAGGTGTTTTGCACGGTGATCAGGGTTGCGACTGCGGCGCCGTAAGCCTCGTGGCGCTGAATCGTCTTGAGGTCTGCCTGCAGCCCTGCCCCTCCAGACGGATCCGAGCCAGCAACGGTGAGCACGATGGGAATCACATCGGAATCCTGCGCGGCCGGGGAAGAACCGCAAGCCGCGGCGGTTACTGACTTTCGAGCAGCCGCCGACAATCGGCCAGCGCCGCGCGCGCTTCTTCGCTGATCGTCGGGTAATCGACTCCGAGACTCGCCAACGTCGCCTCGATGATGCGTGCGACCTGCACTCGCATGTAGGGCTTGTTGTCCGCCGGAATCGCGTACCAGGGCGCCCAGGGTCGGGAGGTTTCGTTCAGCGCGTCCTCGAAGGCCCGCATATAGTCGGGCCAGCGTTCACGTTCGGCGATATCGTCCGGATTGAACTTCCAGTTGGAGCTCGGCCTGTCGATCCGTCGTAGCAACCGACGCTTTTGTTGGGCGAGTGACACGTTCAAAAAGAACTTCACGAGGATGGTGCCGCTGCGCGCTAGGTGCTTTTCGAAGCACCGAATCGATTCGTATCGCTCAGCCCAGATGTTCTCTAAGTCCATTCGCGGCAGCTTTTGCTTGTCGAGAAACGCGGGATGGACCCTGACGATGATCACCTCTTCGTAGTGACTCCTGTTGAAGACGCCGATTCGGCCTCGTTCTGGCAATCGTTTGGCAACGCGCCAGAGAAAGTCGTGATCGAGCTCTTCGTTCGATGGCGCCTTGAACCCGAACACCTGAAAGCCTGCCGGGTTGACCCCGGTGAAGACCGCCCGAATCGTGCCGTCTTTCCCAGCAGCGTCCATCGCCTGAAATGCGAACAGAACCGAGTAGTCGTCGGACGCGTAGAGCTTGCGCTGAAGGTCGCGAATCTCTCGAACGTGGTCCTCGAGCGCATCTTCCAGGTCCGATTTGTCGACTTCACCGGGCGGTTCGGTCGGGGCGGTAGCGATTTCGAAGGTTCCATCGGCCGGAACGAGAAAAGGGCTCGGTACGGCGGTCCAAAGTTCCGTTTTGCTCATCGTCGCGACTATACGCTGCCGGTATTGATTGGAATAGAGGCCTGAGGTACGAAGCTTCGATGAGCAACATCTCCGCCCAAGACCCGCACCCCAGAAAACGCATCGCTGTCGAAGATAGCGAGATGGCCTACGTCGACACGGGAGAGGGCCCCGTCACCGCAGTATTTCTTCACGGGAATCCAACCTCGTCCTACCTCTGGCGCAACGTCATCAAAGAAGTCACCCCCGTAGCGCGCTGCCTCGCACCCGACTTGATCGGCATGGGCGAGTCGGGTCCTAGCTCGAGCGGGTACACTTTCGTCGACCATCGCCGCTACCTCGACGCCTGGTTCGAGTCGGTGGTCGGCGACGAACCGGTCTTCCTCGTCGTTCACGACTGGGGCTCGGGCCTCGGGTTTCATTGGGCGCAAAGGCACCCCGACCGGGTCAAGGGCATCGCCTACATGGAGGCGATCGTTCGTCCGGTTGCGAGCTGGGACGACTGGGCCGAGGGCGCACGCAAAATCTTCCAGGCGATGCGCTCACCCGCAGGCGAAGAGATCGTGCTCGAGAAGAACGTGTTCGTAGAGCGCATCCTGCCGGCATCGATCATGCGCAAGCTGACCGATGAAGAGATGGCCCGGTATCGCGCGCCCTTTGTCGAGCCCGGCGAGTCTCGGCGCCCGACCCTGACCTGGCCGCGCCAGATTCCGATCGGCGGCGAGCCTCGAGACGTCCACGAAATCGCCGAGGCCTATTCTGAGTGGCTGGCCCAAGACGAAGTCATTCCGAAGCTATTCATCAACGCCGAGCCCGGGATTGTTCTCACCGGAGGCCATCGCGATTTCTGTCGTCGGTTTGGCAATCAAGAAGAGATCACGGTCCCGGGCCTGCACTTCGTCCAAGAGGATTCGCCCCGCGAAATCGGCCACGCGGTGGCGGCCTTCATCGAGAAGCACGCCTGAGCGTCACTCGTAGACCACCGGCGGGACGCACATCGGGTCCTTTCCCGCTGCCCTCGCTTTTTTGTAGGCCCGCATTGCTTTGGGGAGGTTTGCCTGAAGGCGGGCGATCCGGGTCTCGTCGGAGGGGTGTGTCGACTGCCACTGCTCAGGCGCTTCGTTGCCAGCCTCAGCCATACGTTGCCAAAGCGTGATCGCTTCGGCCGGGTAGAACCCCGCTTGCGCCATGAAGATCTGACCGACCTGATCGGCCTCGACCTCGTGCTTGCGGCTGAAAGGCAAGAGCACACCGTATTGCGCCCCGACCCCGAGGCCACCGACGATGAGTCGTTGGTATTCCGGAGCCGCAGCCCCCGTCGCGACGGAGCTCGCCGAGATGGCGGTATCGGCGAGAATCGCTTGCGACATACGCTCGTTGCCGTGCCGTAGCAGCACGTGCCCAACCTCGTGGCCGAGCACCGCCGCGAGCTGACCGGGGGTGGTTGCTACATCGAGCATCCCGGTATGCACGCCGATCTTTCCTCCAGGCAGCGCAAACGCATTGGGCGTGGGGTCGTCGAAGACCAACGCTTCCCACTTGTTGCCTTTCGGTCCGACCCCCGCAGGGATCACCTCCAGAATAGCCGTGGCGACGCACTGCACGTAATCGTTGACCATCACGTCTTTACTGAGCTTCCCCTGCTGCTTGAGGCTGGCAAAGGCCGCGAGGCCCATGGCATCCATCCTGTCGTCGTCGATCAGGGTGAGCTGCCTCCGGCCGGTCATGGTAGTCGAACATGCCGCCACCCCGAGAGCGAGCAACAAAAACCCCAAGATTCGAAAACTCCAGAGTCTCATTCGAAGACCTCTACTCTAGCTGCATTTTCGCCGATGGCGACGGCTCCAAAATCGGGGGGCATTCCCTTTTTCGCAGGGTTGAAGAGGGGTATGGCCCCCACATGAGCGACGGAAACATCGACTACGAGAAGCGCGGCTTGGTCGGCCTGGTCGGTTTCGACCGGCCCGACAAGCGCAACGCATTCACGGTGCAGATGCTGCTGCGTCTCGCCGAGGTACTCACCGAGGCCGACGACGACGAGCGCGTCCGCGCCATCGTCGTCTACGGCAAAGGCCAGGACATGACGACGGGTCTCGACCTGATGAACGTCGGGCCGAGCTTTCGCGCCGGAGAGGTACCTATCCCGGCCGAGCTGGTGGATCCGTGGCATGTCGTGGGCCGCCTTCGAAGGACACCCATGGTGACGGCGGTACACGGCCGTTGCTTCACTCTCGGGACCGAAATCGCGCTTTGCTCCGATGCCTGCGTGGCCGCCGAGGGCACGGTTTTCGGCCTGAAGGAGGTAAGAGTCGGGATCATGCCGGCCGGCGGTGGGACCTTCCGATTCGTCCAAACGGCCGGCTACTCGAACGCCATGCGCTATGTCCTCACGGGCGATGAGTTCGACGCTGCCGAGGCGTTCCGCCTGGGGGTCGTCCAAGAGGTCGTGACGCCTGGCACGCAACTCGAGCGCGCGATCGAGTTGGCCGAAATGATCGCCGCCCAAGCCCCTCTGGCGGTGCGGGCCGCCCTGGCGAACGCCCAAGCTTCGTTGCTCGAGGGCTGGAAGAAGGCGATCGCCGACATCGTTCCCGTCCAAGTCTCGCTGATCAATTCGGACGACGCCATGGAGGCGGCCATGGCCCTGATGCAAAAGCGTTCGCCGAGCTTCCAAGGCAAGTGATCCGAGCCGAGCTTTGACAGCGCTCACCGTTGATCGCATGGTCTCGGCACTCGGGTCCTGCGCTTCGGAACGAAACGCGGGATAGGGAACGGGGAGACATCCCGAGCCCGAACGGGGAAGTCGGTGAGATTCCGACGCGGACCCGCCACGGTAAGCGGTCCAACACCTCGATCAACGAGCCACTGGCGCATCAGTGCTGGGAAGGCGATCGAGGTCAAGGCCGTAAGCCCGGAGACCTACCCGAGACCAACGCTCGACACTCGCCTCGGGGATGGCGATGGGCCCATCGATCAAGACACACATCGCAATTTTCTGTTTCGCTCTGAGCGCCCCGGTCACGACGCGCGCACAGTATGGAACGACTGCCGAGGTGGAGCGTAGACTGACGGCCACCAACCGTGAGGACGCAACGGCGTCCGGCACCGAAATCACGCTCACCGATCGCCCTCAAGCAAACGAAACCGCCCAGGACATTCTTCCGGAGATTCCAGGCGCCAATGTTCTTTCGCTGGGAGGGCCTTTCAATTTCGTGAGTCTCTCGCTTCGAGGCGTCGAGGCGGAGAACACGACTGTGCTGCTCGGCAACCTCCCGCTCTCGAATCGAGACACCGGCGCCTTCGACTTCAGCCAGATCCCGATCTCGGCGTTCGAGAGGATCGAGATTTACCGCGGCGGCGCACCGGCTTGGTTCAACACCGGCTCGATCGGCGGAGTCGTTCGACTCATCCCGCGCGAGAACCCGACGAACGGGGTAGGCGCCAACGTGGGAGTTGGCTCCTTCGGCACATACCGGGCGGAGGCCGAAGGATCGGTCGACAAAAACCGCGTTCGTTCGTTCAACGAGCTCCGTTATGGTCGAACCTTGGGGGACTTCCCGTACACCAACGACAGGTGCACGGCCTTCGATTCCTCGGACGACGTCGAGGAGCGCCGACTGAACAACGACGCCCAACGATTTCAGGGTTTGTCGTTCACCCAGGTGGACGCCTCGAAAGGAGAGGCGGATGTCGCCTTGCTCGGGACCCACATCGAGCGCGGCGTCCCGGGATCGGGTTGCGATCCCGTGCTCCAAGCCCGGGAGGCGCGCACCCAGATCTTCGGAGGGGTTTCGTACACGCAGGCGGGACGACACGGGCGCGGCAAGAACTACGAGGTGCAAGCCGTGGTAGGCGGTGGCTACATTCGCAACCAGTTCACCGATCGATTCGGGGAAATCGGCATCGCAGGCCCAACCGAATCGGACGACCGCACTGCCAACGCGTATGCGAGGCTCGGAAGCCGTCTGCAGATGTCGGACCAAGTCGACTGGACCATCCTCGGCACGGCGCAGTTCGACTACTTCCAACCCGACGTCGAACCGATCTCGATAGCCCCCCAACCTTCCCAACGCGTCGAGGGCGCCCTCATCGTCGAGCCGCGCGTCCACGGCAGGTGGCGGGACACTCTGATGGAGCTTCGCTCTTCGGTGCGCCTCGGCTTCAGTCAGACCCGCATTCGCACGAGCGAGCTCGGACCCTCGGTCGATCGGCAGACCAACACGTTCCTGCCCACGATTCGGCTCGCCGCAGCCGTCGGCCCACTGCCATGGCTGACCTTCGCCGCGTCCGGATATACCGGCGTTCGCCTTCCGACCGTGTTCGAGCTTTTCGGAACGAGAGCTCGCGTCAAAGGAAACTCTTCGCTCGAGCCCGAGAGCGGCCTCGGCGGTGACGTCAGCGTGGTCATGGCCGGCCGCAGGGAAGTGCTCAAGGGAAGCGCCGAGCTTCGCGGCTTCATCAACTCGCTCGAAGACGTCATCGTGGCGACGCGTACGAATCAAGATCAGATCATGTTTCAGAATGAAGACAGCGCGAAGATCCGGGGCGCCGAGGCTCGGTTCGCGGGAGAGATCACCCCGCACTTCACTTTCGCCAGCACGTGGACGGGCCTCTTCACCAGCAACCAAGATGGCCAACGGCTTCCCGCGTTCACGCCATTCAGCACTCTCACCCGGTTCGAGGGCCACACTCGGAGGCTTGGAGCCCAAGTTGACGACCTCGTCGCCTTTGCACAGGTCTACCACCGCGATGGCGGGTTCAGCGATGCCTCGAATCTAGTGCCGTTTCCCGCCTACACGCCCTTCACGGTCGGCGTCTACGCGTTGATGTTCGACGAGCGCCTTTGGGTCGCCTTCACGGCCCGCAACGTGAACGATGACCGCTCCTTCGACGTCCTCGGCTACCCGCTTCCCGGTCGCAACTACGCGTTCACCATCTCCTACCGCCATCGGTTCACTGGACACTAGCGCAGCAGCGCCCGTCATTGAGCCGGCTCGGAACAAGCTGCTACGATCCCATGACAACGAATGGCTGGCAAAACGCACCCCGAGTATCCGACCACGCGCATGCGACGAAACCGCAGCGCCGATTGGGCGCGGCGCCTTACCCGCGAGTCGTCTCTCTCTTCGGACGATTTGATCTGGCCGATCTTCGTGCAGGAAGGCTACTCGGAGCGCACTCCGGTCCCATCCATGCCAGGCGTCGAGCGATTGAGCATCGATCTCGCCGTCGAAGCCGTCGGCCAGGCCAAGGCCCTCGGAATTCCCGCCGTGGCGGTATTCCCCGTGACCCCGCCGGAGCTCAAGACCGAGGACGGCAAGGAGGCGACCAACGCGGACAACCTCGTCTGTCGAACGGTCCGCGCCATCAAGGAGCGGCACGACGACATCGGCGTGATTTGCGACGTCGCCCTCGACCCGTACACCACGCACGGCCAAGACGGCATCGTCCGCAAAGGCAAGGTCATCAACGACAAAACGGTCGAGGTCCTTTGCCAACAAGCCTTCGTGCAGGCCCGGGCAGGCTGCGACGTGATCGCACCGAGCGACATGATGGACGGCCGCATCGGGGCGATCCGAAAAGCACTCGACGCTGAGGGTCTGCAAGACGTCAGTCTCCTCGCGTACTCCGCCAAGTACGCCTCCGCCTTTTACGGTCCGTTTCGCGACGCCGTCGGTTCGGCTCAGAATCTCGGTTCCGCCGACAAACGCACGTACCAAATGGACCCTGCAAACACCGACGAAGCCTTGCGGGAAGTCCAGCTCGACATCGCCGAGGGAGCGGACATGGTCATGGTCAAGCCCGGGATGCCTTACCTCGACATCGTTCGCAGGGTGAAGCAGACCTTTGGCGTCCCGACCTTCGCCTACCAGGTCAGTGGGGAGTACGCGATGCTGCGAGGTGCGGCAGACCAGGGTTGGCTCGACTGGAACGGCGTGATTGTCGAGAGCCTGGTCTCTTTCAAACGGGCGGGTGCCGACGGGGTGCTGACCTATGCGGCGCTCGACATCGCCAAGCTTCTGCGGCCCTAGCCTGGAGCCGTTCCCACGTTTTTCCTTGGCTTGCTCGCCTTGGAGCGATGTGCCACACCGGGGCTTCGTCGGAAACGAGGAGACCCTGCATGTATCGATGTGAGCTTTGCAATCGAGTGTCGCGCCCCGGGGAAAGGGCGACGAAGGTGGTGGTGGAGCGCCGTCCCACCGAGTACCCGAGCCGAGGCAAAGCACAGCGGGCCCGCTCCGGGCGCCGGTCGAAGCTCCATGACGATCCCGGCGGCGCCGGCTACGAGATCGCCAAAGAAGCCATCGCCTGTGCAGCGTGCGCCGAGCAGCATCTCGAAAAAGAGGCTGCGCAATCCGAAGCGCTCGGCATGTGACGAAGCCAGAACCATCCTCGGTGTGGTAAGTCGGCACGAGTGGAGCTTCCGATTGCCATCATCGTGGGGTCTGTCGCCCTGGGCGCGGTTTTGGGATTGGTGGCCCAAGGCCGCGGTCGTCTTCTCGACGCCGTTCGCACTTTCGCGATCGTGTCGTCGGTCGCGGTTGCCGTCGGTCGACTGATCCCGGATGCGATTGGCGAGGGCGGCCCACTGGTTCTTCTCGCGGCAGCGGCCGCATTCTTGGCACCCTGGCTGATCGAGCGAGCGGCGCACGAAGACCCCGAGCACGACCACTCCTCGACGATGGGTCTCGAGCTCAGCTACTGGGGATTGATGGCACACAAGCTCGGCGATGGGATTGCCCTTGGCTCCTTCAGCGGCCCCGCTCACGCAGGGCACCATCACGGCGATGTGCTGACTGCGATCGCTGCGCATTCGGTTCCCGTGACTGCGCTCATGACGCTCGCCTTCACGTCGGCGCACGGACGCAAGAGCGGAATACGGCGTGCGGCAGGCTTGGCGATCGTGGGTGTCATCGGCGTGCTCGTCGCGCTGCAGACTACACCGTCGTTCTGGGTTCGGGGTGAGCCGTGGATCGAAGCGGCCGTAGGTGGCCTGCTGCTTCACGTCGTGACCCACGACTGGGCCCACGAGCACGAGCAGCCCGCGGTTCCCGGTTGGCCGCAGGTGATCGCGATCGCTCTCGGAGTGAGCGTGCTGTTGCTGGGCCGTTAAGCTCGGAGCAGCGTCCGGCTCACCTTCATTGCCTCCGTCAATGCGCGACGCGCGTGCGCCTCCCGTTCCCGGCGCGGGACCGAAACCACCTGGTCGGCGGTCAGCACGGCTCCTGTCCAGCCGGTCGTGTGCCACTGAGCGCCCGCTTCGAGCGTCGGGAGAGCACCCAACTCGGGGTACGGCCATGAATTCACGTAAAAGTACGGCTGCGAGTACGATTGATCGCCCGGCGAGAACCCAACACCGATGCTTCTCGCCTCTTCCGGATCCGCGTCGCCGTCGAGCACGATCAGGCTCGCAACGTCGAAATGGTGCGGCCAGCAGCGCACCGGCGACGAAGCCGGCTCATCGACGACGAGCGCGTGGATCAGTCCGCTCGCATTGGCGAACCAGGCGGCAAGCTCGGCCCGTTCACCGGTTCGCGCTTCGGAAAACACGCCGCCGTCGCCCACCTTATGCGCGGGCATCTCGTGCTCTGGCAGCCGCAGCTCGTCACTCGGGACGCCGAGCTGATCCGCAAGCCAGCTCCGTCCCTCCTCGAGGGTGCGACCGGCAAGCGGCAGCGCTGCACGTTCCTGGGTTCCATCGAGCAGGACGAGCTCGAGCCCTTCGAAGACCAGCGCTGCTCGAAGTGCCTCGCCCCCGACTGCACGACCCGCCAGCACGCCGAGCTCGACGAGCCAACCGCAATTCGTGTGACTGAAATCGGCCTGCGGCTGCAAAAGGCTCGTCCCGGCCGCGCTCACCAGTTGCGTGGCCCAATGAAGCTCCAGCCGAGCCTCGACGAGTCGATCGGGCAGCACCGAGCCCAGCGGCTTCCAACTCACGCCGGCAAAACTCCTGCGTAGTGAACGCCCGTGAGGTGGGCGATGTCACGCTTCCACGTGGTGAGGTCATCCTGGACGAACTCGCTGAGATGACTGTGACCGCAACCGCGCGCCAACACTTTCATCAGCTCGACCGTGGCCTCGAAGAAGTTGTTGAGCTGCTGCGCGGACTTCTTCACTTCGAGCCTTGCTCGAAGATGCTCCTTTTGCGTCGCAATGCCCACCGGACAATTGTTGGTGTGGCAGGCGCGCATCCCGAGGCAGCCGATGGCCTGAATCGCCGAGTTGGCTACGGCAATGGCGTCGGCACCCATCGCGAGCGCTTTGACGAAGTCGCTTTCGCGCCGGAGCCCACCCGTGATCACCAACGTCACGTCCTCGCGCTTCTTTCGGTCGAGGTGACGCCGTGCACGCGCGAGGGCGACCATGGTCGGCACCGAGATGTTGTTCTTGAACACGTCTGGCGCGGCTCCCGTCGCACCGCCGCGGCCGTCGAGAATGATGTAGTCGACGCCGACTTCCAGGGCGAAATCGATGTCTGCCTCGATGTGCTGGGCGCTCATCTTGAAGCCGATCGGAATCCCGCCCGTAGCCTCTCGAACTTCGTCCGCCACCTTTCGGAAATCTTGCGGGCTATCCAAGTCGGTGAAGCGCGCGGGGCTGATCGCCGGTTGGCCGGGCCGCAGACCTCGCACCTCCGCGATCTTCGGGGTGACTTTTTGTCCTGGAAGGTGTCCACCGGTTCCGGTCTTTGCGCCCTGCCCTCCCTTGAAGTGGAAGGCCTGGACCTTTTTCGTCTTTGCGAGATCCCACCCGAAGCGACCGGAAGCCAGCTCGTAGAAGTAGCGCGAGTTCGCCTCTTGTTCTTCCGGGAGCATTCCACCCTCTCCCGAGCAGATCCCCGTGCCCGCCAGCTCGGCGCCCATCGCCAAAGCAACCTTGGCCTCCTGGCTCAAAGCTCCGAAGCTCATGTCGCTCACGAAGAGTGGGATCTCGAGCTCGAGTGGCTTTTTGGCGTTGGGCCCGATGACCACGTCGGTGCCCACCGGGGCTTCGTCGAGCAGAGGCTTCCGAGCGAGCTGCGCGGTCAAAAGCAGAAGGTCATCCCAGGCCGGAAGCTCCTGGCGCGGCACCCCCATCGCCGACACCGGGCCATGGTGACCCACCTTCTCGAGGCCGTTGCGAGCGAGCTTTTGGATGTACTTGTTGAAGGGCTCCTCCTTGGTCCCGTGCACGTCTGCGTAGAGGCCGAGGTACTCGTCGCGGTCGTAGGGTTGCGGCTGCTTCACCGCCCAAGCGCGGATCTCCTCTTCATCGACGAGCACCGCATCGGCGTCGCGGTCAATCCAGGCGCGAAACTTCTGCAAAACCTCGTCATTGTTGTACTCGCTCACCCCGGTGTCGTAGCGATAGTCCCAGCCATGCACCCCGCAGACGATATTGTCGCCGTCGATCTTGGCGTCGGCCATCAATGCGCCCCGATGAAGACACCGGCCGTACAACACCGAAACCTGGTCGTCGTAGCGAACGATCACCAAATCGACGTCAGCCACCAACCCGTACGCGGGTTTGCGATCTTCGAGGGCGCTCCAATGGGCGACGGGAACTCGATGCTGCTTTCGAACCTGGGTTACGGTCATGTCGCATCTCCTCGCCTCGGCAGCGGTCGTGACGCACCGCGCGGCAAACGCGGGATCGTTTCACGAAAGACCCGTGGATGTAAAGGACGTCTCGCGCGCCTTGGCGTTACAGATTGCTCGCCAAACGGTCGACGACATCGAGCCCTTCGGCGCCGCCTTCGACGTACTCTTCCACGTCTTCTTCACGAAGGCGGATCTCGCCTACGTTCTCGGGGCAGAAGCCTTGCTTGCCAGCATAGAACGCGCGGATCTCGTCCATGTCGGCTCGAACGTCGCCGGTTAGCCGGATCATCGGGCCGATACCGCCAACCTTCTTGCTGAAGTCCAAATAGGAGAGGCAAACCGGCACGTCGGCACCTCGAGCGATGTGATAGAAACCCGACTTCCAATAATCGACGTGAGACCGCGTGCCCTCGGCCGGAACCATCAAGACTAGCGATGGCTCGTCTTTGAAGTACTCGACCATCTGATCGACCACGCCGCCGGCACGATGGCGCACGATGGGAATGCCACCCATGCGCCGAAAGAAAGCACCAAACGGTCGCTTGAACAGAGTGTGCTTGCCCATCCATCGCACCGGGATGTCGTAGACGAACGCCATCGCCAGCATGAACGGCATGTCCCAGTTCGAGGTGTGCGGCGCGGCGATGATCACGTAGCGCGGCTCGGTCGGCCGCTCGCCTTGCATTTTCCAACCGGCGATCCGGAGGAACGCCTCGCCTAGCGATCGCTTGAGCATGTCAGGTTTCGCCCCCGCTCTACTCTGTAAGCGACTTCCGCCCGAAGGGCACCAAAGGGGGCCTCAAATGACAGAAGTTTTACATTCGTTTGTGATGTAACCTCCAGGTAGAGCCGGAATACGAGCCACAAAGCCCGAGGAGGTCGCCATGAAGCTCTATACGAATCTGTTCTCGCCCAACGCGCGGAAGGTCCATGCCGTCGCACAGGAATTGGGGGTCGAGCTGGACACACACACCGTCGATCTTCGAGCGGGCGAGCAGCGCACACCAGAGTACCTTGCCCTGAACCCCAACGGGAAAGTCCCCACCCTCGTCGACGGGCAGACGACCGTCTGGGAATCGAACGCGATTCTCTGTTATCTCGCCGGAAAGAACGACACCGATCTCTGGCCGAAGTCGGCAAAGCGCTACGACATCCTTCGCTGGATGTTTTGGGAATCGAATCACTTCAGCCAAGCGATCACCCAGATCATCGTTCAGAAGATCTTTCGGCGTGACAATCCGGACCAAGCCGCCATCGATGCCGGCCTCAAAGACTTCCGCAAGTATGCCGCCGTGCTCGATGGCACCCTCCACGGTGCCCATTACGTCACGGGTGACTCGTTGACACTCGCGGACTTCGCGGTCGGCGTCGGCCTCGGCTACGAAAAGATCTGCGAGCTACCGCTCGACGAGTTCCAGCACGTCAAGCGCTGGTGGCAAGGCCTGATCGACACGCCGTCCGGGCAAACCCTGCTTCCCCCAAGCCAGTAGCCGGAAGCGCGACTTGCAGTGCCGGCGCGACGCTGACGTCCCGCGGACCGGCGAGCCTAGTCTTCCACCACCGCCACGACTTCCACCAGGATTCCATTCAGCTGCGCCATTCCCGAGAAGTACTCCAGGTGCTCGGGACCGTCGGCGGCCAACAGATTCACGTTCGCGCCTGTCGTTTGGCTCGCGACGGTCAACCCGTCGGCTTCTTGGTGGCCCCAGCCATGTGGGAGCGCCACCGCGCCGACCATCATTTCGTCGGTGAGCTCGACGGGAAGGCGCACCGAAGCGACGCTGCTCCGCACCTCGACCATCTGGCCCGACCGCACGCCGACCTTTTCACCATCTCGCGGGTTCATGTAGAGGTAGTTGGTCGAGCGTCGCCCTTCGACGAACCGCGGGTGGTTGTGAAGCCAGCTATTGTGGCTGTGTTGCTCGCGTTTGCTGATGAGCTTGAGCTTGTCGCGCTGAGTCAACTCGCGCTCGAAAGACGACTCGAGCTTCTCGGCGGCAGACACAAACTCGCTTGGCGCCAGGTCGACCAGCCCATCGTCGTTCACGACGCGCTTGCCGAGGAAGTCGTTGCCCTTGTGCGCCTCGAGGAGCCTCCCGTGCGGGTCTTTGCGAAGGCTCCGAAGCGAGCCGAGACCAAATGCGCGTGCCATCAGGCCCAAGAACCGCTCCGGCGTCAGCTCGAGGTGTCTGCCGATCAGCGGCACTCTCCCTAGCCCCATCCACCCGCTGAAAAAGCTCTGTGCCACGCGCGAGCCAAAGAGCGTCGAACCGCATGCACGCGCGAGCTGAAGCAAGATCATCGTCTCATCGCGCTGTTCGTCTTCGACGGGCACCACGGCGTCGGTGAACTGCGCGTACGGCACAGGCTGCGCCCCCATCAACGACTGAAACACGAAAGGCAGGTCGGCCCGCTGCATGGCGCTCGTGCCGGGCAGGATGTAGTGCGCCAGATTCGCCGTTTCGTTCCGGAAGATGTCGATGCTCACGACGAGCTCGAGCGACTTCAAGGCCTGCTCGAGGCGGCCGTCGCTGTTCGGCACCGTCAGCAAGGGATTTCCGGAGACGACGAAAAGCGCTCGGATCTGTCCCTCCCCGGGCGCCAGGATCTCATCGGCCAGGATGCCCGCTGGAAACGTGTCGGCCACCGACGGGAGCTGCCCGATCCGCGACAGATCTTTGCGAAGCGTGTGGCCGCCTTTTCGCGCATGTTTCGGGAAGTTTTTGATGTAGCCATGGCCGACGAGCGTCCCACCGAGCCGGTCGAGGTTGCCCGTGATCGCATTGATCGCCTCTTGAATCCAAAACGCGAGGGTCCCCTGGCTCCCCTGGTTGACCCCGGTCGAGAGGAAGAGCGCAGCGCCATTCGACGCCAGGTACACATCGACCATCGACCGAAGCGTATCGGCTGAGACTCCCGTGATCGCCGAGGTCCGCTCTGGGGACCATGGCTCGCTGACCTTCCGCAAGACGTCGAGGCCCTTCATGGACCGGCGCACCCGCTCGTGGTCAATCGCGTCCCGCTCGACGACTTCGTAAAGGAAGCTCAACAAGAAGTAGATGTCGGTATCCGGGCGAATGAAGACCTGCGTCCCTAGCTGTTTCGCAGTCTCGGTGCGCCGTGGGTTCACGAAGAAGACACGCCCCCCGCGCTGCTCGATTGCGCGGAGCCTCCGAATGGGATCGGGAAGCTGCATGAAGCTCGACCGCGAGACCGCCGGGTTTGAGCCGAGCATAATCAGGCACTGCGTGCGATCGACATCCGGAAACGGCTGGATGAAAGGAAACCCGTACAATCGTTCAGCCGCTGCAAACTTGTTGTTGCAGTCCTGCGACCCGGTTTGAAACAGGTTCCTAGACCCGAGACCAGTCAGAAACGCCGCGGTCAAGATCGGTGGCATCAAGCTGAAGCTGATCGGATTTCCGAGATATGCCGAAATGGA
>JBFICQ010000037.1:0-20106 GCA_041581895.1 Polyangiales bacterium
GGAGGCTCCATCGCGGCGCCGCGGGAACCCACTAAGAAGGGGCTTCGCAGCTCGAGCTGGCTCTTTCTGGTCATCGCCCTTCTCGTCATACCGGTTGCAGCCATAGCTGGTTGGCAGCTTGGAGTCGTCGAACGCCTGGAAGAGCTTGCAGCCCCCTATCTCGGTGACGCAATCGAAGTGTTCGAAGGGGCACCCGAGGTTCCACGGGCTGTTGTACAAGAACAGAGGCCTGCTGACGATGCAGAAACAGCTCCAGAGGCGACGGCCGAGGAACCAAGATCCGAACCAGAGCCCGCCAATGCCGCAGGCGATGGCCTTGCCAAGCTCGTCGTTCGATCCCGACCGATCGGCGCGTTCGTCAGCGTTGATGGCAAGTCGGCTGGTCGCACCCCGGTCACGCTTCATCTCGCGCCCGGCACGAAGGTTTCGCTCTCAGCCAAAGCTCGTGGCTATTTGCCCAAGACGCAACAGGTAACGGTGGCGGCGGAGGGTTCTACGGTCAGCCTCGCTCTCCCGGTGTTACCTTATTACCTCACGGTCGTAACCGACCCACCCGGAGCGCGTGCTGCCGCAGCAGGTGGTGGCGAGGTCACCACGCCCGGCGAAATACAGTTCGGATCGATGCTGAGCGCACGCGAGGTCACGATTTCGAAGAACGGTTTTCAAACTGTCTCGAAGAGCGTGAGCCGATGGGACTTCCGCCCTCAATCCAATCGGATGGTGGCTTCGATGACCGTCAAGCTTCAGCCGGAAGTTGCGCCAGCGGAAGGGCCCGTGACCGAAGAGCCTGAGGTCGAAGAAGCGGTGAAGACAGAGGCCGAGGATGCCGTCCCGGTCGAGGAGGAGCCTGTCCCTGAGCCGGTTGAAATCGAGGCGCCGAAACCTTCGGTGCCTACCGAAACAACGGTCGGCGACGCGCCCTAGGCTTTCGGTAAAACGAGCGAATGCAAACCAAGCCGGCCAGGAAGCCGCCTATGTGTGCAAACCAGGCCACCCCGCCACCGCCTTCTGCAAGCAATCCGAGCGACAGGTAGCCGAGAACGAGCTGAAGAACGAACCACAGCACGATGAAGATTCCCGCGGGAACCTCCATGAAATGGATGAAGATGAAGATCGGCACGAGCGTGACCACCCGCGCGTGTGGGAACAACATCATGTAGCCTGCAAGAACACCCGAGATCGCCCCCGAGGCGCCGATCATCGGGACCATGCTGTTGGTGTCGACCAGCACTTGTCCCGCCACTGCGCCGAGGCCGCAAAGCACGTAAAAAACGAGAAAGCGCACTCGCCCCAGCACGTCCTCGACGTTGTCGCCAAAGACGTGGAGAAAAAGCATGTTGGAGCCGAGGTGGATCAGCCCACCGTGCAGAAACATGCTCGTGAAGGGAGTCACCCAACTTCCGAGCGCGCCGCCTTCGTTCCGCGGCAGCCCCCAGTCGCCGTGCACCAGCACGTCGGGAACTACGCCGAAGCGCATCAGTAGAGCCTCGGCCTCGGGCGCCCCCGAAAGCAGGCTTCCCGCGAACACCAGCACGTTGATCACGATGAGGCTCCATGTGACGATGGGGGCTCGCCGGGTGCGATTGTGGTCGCGGATGGGGATCACCATCGGCCTTCCTATAGCCTGCGGCCGAGGCGCGAGCAGGGTCACGTGCTAGAGCACGGTCATGGATGCGGGTCATTTGCTTGGACCCACGGGCCCGTTGGCAAGCGGCGTGCCCGGCTACGAGCACCGTCCGGGGCAGATTCGCATGGCGCGGGCGGTGCAGGAGGTGCTTTCGCACGATGGGGTGCTGCTCATCGAGGCGGGAACCGGCACTGGCAAGACGTGGGCGTACTTGATTCCAGCAACGCTGAGCGAGCGCAGGGTGCTGATATCGACGGGCACACGTGCGCTTCAAGACCAGATCATGGAAAAGGACCTGCCCGCTTTGAGGCGGCATCTTGGCACCGAAATAGAGGCCGCATGCGTTAAGGGCCTCGCCAACTACGTCTGTCTCCGTCGATACAACGAGTTTCTGCAGAGTTCGGATGCCGCCGAGCCTCGGTTTGCTGGCTCGCTGCCTGCCTTGCGCGCTTGGGTTGAAACCACCGAAACTGGAGATCGCGCGACACTGTCGTCGGTGGCCGAGGAAGACCCGCTCTGGGCCAAGGTCGTAAGCGGCTCCGACACTCGCATCGGCGCGCGTTGTGATTACTACGACGATTGCTTCGTCACCGCAGTGCGGCGTCGCGCCGAAGAAGCGAAGCTGATCGTGGTCAACCATCATTTGTTCTTTGCCGACCTAGCTTTGCGTGACACGGGGCACGCCGCAGTGTTGCCCGACTACGATGCGGTGATCTTCGATGAAGCTCATCAGATCGAAGACACTGCGACTTTGTTTTTTGGCTCTCGGCTTTCCGTTGCGATGGTCGAGCGGCTCGTGCGAGACGCCCGCGGTGTTCTCGTAGGCCGGGGAGAGGTCGATCGGGAGTCGAGGTTGCTCGATGCCATCGTCGCGCGGACGTCGAGCTTCTTCACCGCGCTTCCACGTGATGGCGAGGGCGGTCGGGAGCCCCTCTCGGACATCCCGGAAAAGGACCTGTTCGCCCTCGACAACGCGCTCGCCGAGCTCTCTGCGGTTTGCCGAAACGCACGTCCCGTGCGAGAGACCGTCCTTCAAATCGCTCGACGCGCCGACAGGATGCGAGACGCCCTCGGTTCGCTCGAGGCTTCGGGCCACGTGAGCTGGACCTTGGGCAGTGGACGATCACGCTCGGTGGGATCGAGCCCAATCGACGTCGCTCCCCTCTTGCGTGAGCGTCTTCACACGCGCGTGCCCTGCATGGTTTTCACCAGCGCCACACTCACGACTGGCGGGAACTTCCAGTTCTTGAGGCAGCGGCTCGGGATCGAAACCGAGGTCAGCGAAGAGGTGGTCGAATCCCCCTTTTGCTACGAACGGCAAAGCGCGCTTTACGCGCCTTCCCATCTTCCCGATCCGCGCTCCCCGGAGTACGTCGAAGCCGCCACGAGAGAGATTCTCGAGCTCATCCGACTCTCCAACGGCGGTGCATTCGTGCTGTGTACGTCGATCCGCATGATGCGCCTCTTCGCCAAGCGAGTCGGCGATCAGCTCGACCACCAATGGTTCGTGCAGGGAGATGCACCCAAGCAGACTTTGCTCGATCGCTTTCGTGACCTAGGCGATGCCGTACTGTTCGCAACGGCCAGCTTTTGGGAGGGGGTCGACGTCCCAGGCTCGGCTCTTCGCCTGGTGATCATCGATAAGCTCCCTTTCGAAGTTCCTAGTGATCCGATCGTCGCCGCTCGCTGTGAGCGCCTCGACGTCGCGGGGGAGTCGTCCTTCATGCGATACCTCGTTCCGGCGGCCGCATTGTCGCTCAAGCAGGGCTTCGGCCGGCTGATTCGTACGGCTCGCGATCAGGGCGTCGTCGCGATTCTCGACTCGAGGGTCCGGCGACGGGGGTACGGAAAGGTGTTTCTCCGGAGCCTGCCACCGGCACGCGTCTGCGAGACGATCGACGAGGTCAACCAGCTCTTGATCTCCGATCGCGAAGAGCCCAGGATAGTCTCCCCCTCTCTCTAGGAGGTCATCGTGACCCAAGTTGCCGTCGCCAAATATGGCTCCGCTGCGATTCCCGAAGCCGAGCACCGCATCGAACCGACCTCAAAGTCGAGCTTGGATGAGGCCCTTGCGGTCCTGCAGGACCAAAAGAAAACGTGGGCCGCTCTCGACATAGGCGAGCGCATCGACCTCCTAGAAGAACTACTCGACGGCGTCGTCGAGGTTGCCGAACGATGGACAGCGGCGTCGGTCGAGGCGAAGGGTCTCACCGCGGGAACCGCGCAGGAAGGCGAGGAGTGGTTGGCTGGTGCTTCACTGGTCATCCGGAACATCTCTTTCTTGATCGACTCGCTTCGGGATGTGTCCAAGCAGGGCGTTCCCCAGCTTCCCAAAAAAGCCTACGCCCGACCGGACGGGCAGGTCGTTGCGCCGGTGTTTCCGACCGACATCTGGGACTCACTTCTGTTCCAAGGGTTCACGGCTGAAGTCTGGATGGATCCGGCGGTTAAGCTCGAAGAGCTTCCGAACACGCAAGCGGTCTTCTATCGAGCGCCGTCTCATCAAGGCCGCGTTGCTCTCGTCCTCGGCGCGGGAAACACGTCGTCGATCGGCCCCATGGACGCGCTCTACAAGTTGTTCGTCCAGGGCGAGGTCGTCCTTTTGAAGATGAACCCCGTCAACGAGTACCTCGGCCCGATCATTGACGAGGCTTTTGCGCCGCTTCGCGAACGCGGATACTTCCGGGTGGTCTACGGTGGGGCAGCCGAGGGCGACTATCTCTGTCAACATCCTTTGGTAGACACCATTCACATTACTGGTTCCGACAAGACGCACGACGCGATCGTCTTCGGCGTTGGCGAGGAGGGAGCCCGGCGCAAGGCGAATCGCGATCCCCGCAACACCAAGCCCATCACCAGTGAGCTCGGGAATGTAAGCCCGATCATCATCGTGCCTGGTCCTTGGTCGAGGAGCGACCTGAGCTTTCAGGCGTTGAATGTGGCGTCTTCCTTGATCAACAATGCCGGCTTCAACTGCAACGCAACGCGCGTGATCGTTCAACACGAGCAATGGAGCCAGCGAGAGGCGTTCCTCGATGCTTTAAGAGGGGTGTTTCAGGAGCAGCCGGACCGAAAGCCCTACTACCCCGGCGCGACGGACCGGCAGGAGGCATTTCTCGCGGTGCATCCCGAAGCCGACCAGTTCGGCCCCAAGGGCCCTGGCAAAGTTCCCTGGACTCTGATCCATCATTTGGATCCCACCAAGACCGACGTCTGCTTCACGACCGAAGCGTGGTGCGGGCTCACCGGTGAGGTAGCACTCTCCGCGGACTCGATCGCGAGTTACATCGACAAAGCCGTCGAGTTTGCCAACGATGACTGCTGGGGCACGCTGAGCGCCTCGATCATCGTTCATCCCAAGTCGCTCAAGGATCCGGTCGTCGCCGATGCGGTCGAGCGCGCGGTTGCGAACCTTCGATTTGGAAGCGTGGCGGTGAACCACTGGACGGCGTTGGCGTACGGCCTGGTGACCCCCACTTGGGGCGCGTTCCCAGGTCACACGCTCGAGGACATTCGGTCGGGTCGCGGCGTCGTCCACAACACCTTCATGTTCGACAAGCCTCAAAAGTCCGTGATCCGGGGGCCTTTCCGAGTCTTCCCAAAGCCCCCCTGGTTCGTGAACCACAAGACCTCGGCCGAGCTAGGCCGCAAGCTCACGTACTTCTACGCGGACCCATCGATCGCGCGCATCCCGAGCATTCTGGCTTCCGCCTTGAAAGGTTAGCGGTTACTCGCAGCCCTACTTGGAGCCGATGAGCTCTGCGTAACTTCGACCGGGCTCGGCCTCGAGCGTGACGTCGAGTCCCTTTCGCTGCCATCCCGGCTCTTGGAGCTGGCCGAATGGATCACGGGCGCCGTCGAATCCGGCTCGCTGGTCGACGACGTGCTCGTACCCGTTTTGGATCAACGCCTGCGCGGCTCGCAGCGATCGGCCGCCCATCTTGCAGCCCACCACGAGCTTCGTCTCCTTGGGAAATACCGAGGCGACTTCGGCGAGAAATCCCGGATTGGGGCGCATTCCGGCGGGCGTCATGTGCGCGATCGGGATGTTGTAGGCGCCGGCGGGGTGGCCCGCCTCGAACTCCGGGATCGAACGGACGTCGAGGTAGACATATCCATCATTGTCCATCAGGGCTTTTGCTTCTTCGGGAGAAACTCGCTTGACCGACATGGGGCGGATCTAGAGCCGCGCGCGCAGTGCCGCCAGTCGCCGAAGGGGCCTCAGCGATCGTGTTTGGCTCGGTTCCCGGCGCTCTCGAGGAACAAGCTTTCGAGCGTTTGCCGTTCTGGAATCATCGCCTCCAAGCGAGCACCGGCAACATTCGAGATTCGGAGGATTTCTGCTGCGGCCTGATTCCCGTCGGCCCGGAGCGTGATTCTCCCCTCCGCGTCTTCAACGACGGTTCCTTTCGAGCGCAAGGACTCTTTGAGCGTACCCGAAGCTCCGCTGAGATGAATCTCGACACTGCGTGCCGTCGATGCGACCAGGTCGTGCACCCGACCTTCGGCAGTGATTCGTCCTTCTCGCATGATCACCACGCGATCGCAGAGCATCTCGACATCGCTCAAGATGTGACTCGTGAACAGCAGGGTCTTTCCCCGGTGGCGCTGCTCGAGTAGCAGATCTCTGACTTCTTTGCGGCCGATTGGGTCGAGCCCACTCATCGGCTCGTCCAGCACCAAGAGCTCCGGATCGTGCAGGAGCGCTTGTGCAAGGCCGATCCTCTGCATCATACCCTTCGAGAACTTCCCGATCGGGCGATCGACCGCGTCCCGAAGCCCCACCTTGTCGATCATTTCTTCGGAACGAGAGCGGCGATCGTTCTTTGAGATCCCCATGAGGCGTCCACAAAGGTCGAGGAACTCGATCGGCTTCAGGTACTGATAGACGTATGGGTTTTCGGGCATGTATCCGATCCGCTTCATCGCTTCACGGTCGTCCGGGTCGCGGCCGAAGATGCGAATCTCGCCTGCGGTGGGAAAGATCAATCGCAAGATCGATTTGATCGTGGTGGTCTTTCCAGCGCCGTTGGGACCGAGGAGCCCGAAAATCTCTCCCTGCTTCACCTCGAAGCTGGCGCCGTTCACCGCTTCCACCCGCTTGCGAAAGAACCCGATGTGAAAGACCTTCCGCAGGTCCTTCACCTCCAGAACGACCTCGGCCTCACTCACCGAGCACCCCTCGAACGCTCTGGATCACCTGTTCGACCTCTGCGTTGCGCATTTGTGGGTAGAGCGGAAGCGCAACCCCACGAGCGGCGACATGCTCTGCAATCGGCAGTGATTCGTCGTGTCCCGCAAAGCTGCCGAGCTGATGCACCGCGTACGAAAGGATTCCCGCTTCGACGCCACGCTTTCGCAGCTCCTCGACAAAAGCGTCGCGGGCTTGTCCCTGGGGAAGAATGATCCCGAGAGTTTGGTAGTTGGATTCGGCGCCTTCGGGAGTGGTCTGCAGATCGACGAGGGTACTGAGGCCCTCGCGATAGAGTGCCGCGATCTCACGGCGGCGCGCGACGATCTCGTCGAGCCTCTGAAGTTGGGTGAGCCCGAGAGCTGCGGCGATTTCGGTCATTCGGAAGTTCCCTGCGGGCACGACGATCTCGGTCGCGAGCTGCCCATGATTTCGGAGAACCCGAAGTCGCGAAGCAATGGCTTCGTCATCGGTGAGACACATCCCACCTTCCCCGGTCGTCAAGATCTTTCGGGGATGAAAGCTGAAGCACGAAATCACACCGAGGCTTCCACACGGGCTTTCTGCAAAACGGCTGCCGATTGCACATGCAGCGTCTTCGATGATCGGTAGCGCACCGAGCGCCTCACGAATCTCTTGCGCTCTAGCAGGATTGCCGAATTGATTGATCGCGATGGCGACCTTCACATCGGCAGTTCGCGCGGCACCAAAAGCCTCCCCCGTGCTGTTCCATTCGTAGGGATCGATGTCGATGAATCGAACCCGTGCTCCCGCCAGCCTCGCCGCATGGGCGGGGCTCGGCCAAGTCAACGCAGGGCAAACCACCTCGTCGCCGGGGCCGACCCCGAGCACCTTTAGCGCGAGTTGAAGGGCCGCCGTGCCGCTTGAGACCGCGACCCCGTGGCTTCTGCCGACCAGTGCCGCGACAGCCTGCTCGAAGCGCTCGACCAAGGGCCCTTGAACCAACTGTCCGGATTCGAGAACAGCCGCCACGGCGCGCTGCTCATCCTCACCAATCCACGGTTTTGCCAGGCGAATCAAAGCGATCACATCCTATCAGCTCCAGCGGCATCTCAACCAGATTGCGGCGGCCGGCCCCAGAGTCCACCCTCCAAAGATGGAGCTGCCTCGCCGGATCGAAGCTCTCGAGCGCGCCCTCGGGCGGCTCGGCGTTCGCTTCCTCGAGGAGGAGCTTCCCGAAGAAGCGCACATCGATGGAGGCCTCTGCTCGGTCGATGGCGAGCGGGTGCTCTACCTTTCGCCCACGGCACCCCCTTGGCGCCGCGCCGAGGTGCTTCTTGATGCGCTTCGTCGGCTTCCACATCGTGAGATCTGGCTGCCTCCAGAAATCCGCCAGCTAATTCAGAGCCAAAGTTTCTTCGACCGCCCGGTGCGGCTGGTAGCCTCTGGCGAGGCATCCCGCGACTTGGATGAGGAGGGCGACTGTTGAGTGGTCTCGGTTTGATTCTTTCTGGAGGGGGGGCGCGCGGCGCCTATGAGGTCGGCGTTCTCGACTATATCTTCAGCGAGTTCACCGACGCGAAAGGAAACCCGCCCAAAGTCGACCTGATCTCCGGCACGAGCGTTGGGGCAGTCAACGGTACCTTCGTCGCGTCCCACATCAACGATGTACCGACAGCAATGAAACACATGGTCGGGTTGTGGACAGGGCTCGAGCTGCCTGACGTATTGGGCTTTGGGCTACGCCAGGCTGCCGGTCTCTACCGCGTCCTCTTCGGCGGCAGCGAGGCACGCGGGGTTTTCGATCCGACGAATCTCTCCGCCATCGTCGGTCGAAACATCCGGTGGCGCAGACTTCGGCAAAACATCCGCACCGGTGCGCTCCGGGCGCTGACCGTCAGCACGACACATGTTGGGACAGGGCAGCCCGTCATCTTCGTCGATGCCGCGCCCGGCGTCGGGATCCCGAAAAGCTTGGGCCTGCACGCGCTCGTTCGAAGAGCGAAGATCGGCCAGCATCACGTATTGGCCTCTGCAGCGATTCCCCTCGTCTTCCCCTCGGTAGAGATCGGTGAGGAAATTCACTGCGACGGCGGCCTCCGTCTCAACACCCCCATGGGACCGTCGGTCCACCTCGGGATGAACCGCCTGCTGGTCGTCGGTCTCTCAACGCCTCACATCGCGGGCCGGCGTGCCATCCGCAATGGGCAGTACCCAGGCGCACCCTTCATGCTCGGCAAGGTCCTCAATGCCTTCTTGCTCGATCACGTCAATGCCGATTTGCTCGAGGTGCAGCGGATCAACGACTTTTTGAAGGACGGGATTCGCGCGTACGGTCCCGAGTTTCTCGATCGCATCAACGAAGCCGCCAAGGCTCGCGGCGCCCTCGCACCACGCCGTCTTCTGAGCTCTCTGGTTTTGCGTCCGAGCGTGGACATCGGACAGGTCGCCTCGGACTACCTTGCGTCGAACCGCGTTCGGTTTGGAAAGAGCCTTGGCCGTGCGTTCATCGGCCTGCTCGATGTGGGCGCGGGAGCCGATGCCGACTTGGCGAGCTACCTCTTGTTCGACGGCGGTTTCGCCCAAACCCTCATCGAAATGGGCCGCCGCGATGCCCACGCACGCCGCGCCGAAATCGAGGCGTTTTTCTTTGAAGATTTCGAGGCGGCTCTATTCACAGGCCGGACTGTGGACACGCTGGCACGTTCGGACTCTAACCCCCCGGAATAGTAACGCGTTCAGCTTCGGTTCGTGCTGTGGGCAAAACGGGGAAGATCGAGCTCCAGACAATCGCATTGTAATATTTTACCCACACCATTCGGTGTGATAGGCTCCAACAGTGGCTCAACCCAGCGTCGCGCACATTTCTGAGAACGCGACTCAGCTATCTCAGCGTCTCGTCCAGAACATCGCGCAGGTCGTTCGGGGCAAAGAGGAAGTCATCAAGCTGGCAACGGTCTCGCTCTTGGCACGGGGCCACCTCTTGCTCGAGGACGTGCCTGGCGTTGGCAAGACGACACTTGCACGCGCGCTCGCAGCCTCGGTCGGCGTCTCGTTTCGTCGGCTGCAATGCACGTCGGACTTGATGCCGACCGATGTGCTTGGAGGCAATGTCTACAACCAATCCAAAGGCACGTTCGAGTTTCGTCCGGGGCCAGTCTTCACCCAAGTGCTTCTCGCCGACGAGGTCAACCGAACCACGCCCAAGACGCAGAGTGCGCTTCTCGAGGCCATGGATGAGCGGCAGGTCTCCATCGACGGCGAAACCCATACCCTCGAGGAACCGTTTTTCGTGGTGGCAACTCAGAATCCGCAGGAGTTTTACGGCACCTATCCGCTACCCGAGTCGCAGCTCGATCGCTTTCTAGTGCGGCTCAGCATCGGCTACCCGCCGCCCGGGGTCGAGCGGGAAGTTCTCAATCGTCGTGGGGGGGACCCGGTGCAACAACTCGAGCCCGTAATGACGGCCCTCGAGCTTCGGCACGTGCAGCAGGCAGTCGACGCCGTTCGTGTCGACGACTCGATTCTCGATTACCTTCACCGAATCATCATTGCGACGCGGACGACGCCGCTTTTGGCCGTCGGTGTGTCGACCCGTGGCGGGCTTGGCTTCGAGCGGGCAGTGCGGGCGCGCGCACTGGTTGAAGGGCGCTCGTACGTCCTTCCAGACGACGTCAAGGCTCTGGCAAGTCCGGTCTTGGCACACAGGGTCAAGGTGAGTGGAGGCGTGGCGGGCACGGCGGTTCGCGACGATGCACAGAGAGTGATTCGCGAGCTGCTCACCGTCGTGGCCGTCCCGCTCTGATCGGTTGGGCCCATGCGCATCTTTCGTCGAAAGCTGGGCAGAAGGAAGTTCCGACTGACGCGAGAGGGCCGCGCGTTTCTATTCGTCACGATCGGTGTGGGCCTTGCAGCGGTCAATACCGCAAACAACCTGCTCTACTTGGTGCTCGGTCTTCTCTTGAGCTTGCTGCTCGTAAGTGGAGTTCTGAGCGATCTCGCCCTTTGGAAGCTCCGCATGCAGCGCAAGCTCCCGGCAAAGATGTTTGCTGGCAAGCGCGCCCTCATCGAGATGACCGCCAAGAACCACAAACGGTGGCTCTCCAGCATTTCGGTGGAAGCTGTCGATGAGCTCGATGGAGTCGAGACCCAGCCCGCGCGTTTCATGCGAGTTCCACCGGGTGAATCGACGAGCGCCACCTACGGCTTCGAGGCACCCAAACGCGGGCTCGTGGAGCTCGGCGCGGTGCGTGTCGTCACCCGGTATCCGTTTGGGCTGATCGAAAAAGGATACACCGTCTACCTGCCCGACGAGATCGTCGTTTATCCCAAGCTCCTCGAGCATGCGCCGCCACCTCCCTTCCAGCAGATGCCCGGCGAGGCCGCGCCCATGCACCGTACCGGCCGAGGCAGCGAGTTCGCAGGAAGCGTTCGTTACTACCGCGAAGGGGACGAAGCACGTGACATTCACTGGAAACGCACGGCCACTAGGGGCGAGCTCGTCGTCCGCGAGCGCGACCAAGACTTGAGCTTGTTCGTGACCCTGTTCGTCGACAACTTGAAACCGGACGACGCCGACAACGAGGCCTGGAGCGAGCAATTCGAACAATCAATCTCCGAGGTCGCAACGGCCTCACTCGCATATCTCCAGCAAGGGGTCTCGGTGCAGGTCAGGTCGAACGACCAGGCGTCGCCCCTCGTGCTCGGCGGCGCGCCTCCCGATCCGATTTGGCACTTCCTCGCAATGCTACGGCCTAGGCGTTCAAGCTCGTCACCCGAGGCGGGTAGGAGCCGGGCTGCATGAAGTTCGGGCTCGCGCACAAGATCGTCACCTACCTGTTCGCAGGGCTTGGCCTCGTAGCGCTGATGCTCGGCACCACGTTCGGTCCCTTCGAAGTCGCGCTCGTGGCCGTCGCGTTCGTGGCCACCTGGTTCGCTGAGCGTCCGCTGTTGGATCGGCCCGGCTATACCCGTTTTTGGAGCGTCGCAGCGGTGGTTGTGCTGGTTCTGCAGATCGCGCGGACCCTCGGTGGTGAAGCCGTTTTGACGGTCGGAGTGCAGTACGCCGCCTTCCTTCAGCTATCGCGTCTCGCGCACCGAAAGGGGGCGGCCGACTATCAGCAGATCGCGATCCTCGGGTTCTTGCATCTGATAGCGGGCACGGTCATGTCCACGGGTCTCGATTACGCCGTGATCTTCTTCGGCTTCGTGATCGTAATGCCCTGGATGCTCGCTTTCACTCACCTGCGCCGGGAGCTCGAGGTTCAGCACGGCGCGGGGACCGCGATGCTGCGAGCTGAGCTTCAAAGCCGAGAGCTCGCCACCCCTGCTTTTTTTGGAGGGACGACCCTTCTCGCGGTTCCGCTCTTCGTCCTCACCGCGGCCATGTTTTTTGCGTTTCCGCGCGTTGGCTTTGGGCTGCTTTCCAACCTCGGGGCGCGCGTGCAATCGGTGGCTGGCTTTGGCAGTGACGTGGAGCTCGGCGGGTTCGGCACGATTCGAGACGACCCGACGGTCGTCATGCGGGTCAAGATCGGCAAGATGCCCGATCGGCCTCCGCAGTCGATCGGGTTACGGCTTCGGGGAACCTCGTTCGATCGCTACCGAGAAGGCCGATGGTCGCGCACTCAGATTGCGGGCAGCGACGTGCGCCGCCTCCAAGACCAATACGTCGTTCACCGCCCGCCGGAGGTCGATGATCAGAGGTACGAGATCATACTCGACCCGATGGAGGAAGCCGTCCTCTTCCTTCCCGAAGGCACCGTGGCCCTACAAGTGCCACCGGTCGTTCGTGCGGGTCGAAATCGGTACCGCAAGATCGTTCAGGCGCCTGGACTCGACCTTCGATATCGCGAGCAATTCGACGCGCCACTCACCTATCAGGCCTTCGCGAGTGCCTCGGAGAGGGCCTTTCCAGAGCGCATCCCTCCGAAGCTCCAAGCGCGCTACCTCGAGGTTCCCGAGGGCTACGAACGCATCTCCGAGCTCGCGCAGTCGATCGCGGGCGCTCTAGACACACCAATCGAGAAAGCCCAGCGAATCCAAGGGTTCTTGCGCCGCTCTGGCGGATATCGCTACTCGCTGGAGCAACCCAACACCGATGGCAAAGACGCTCTCCAGGTGTTTCTGTTCGAGGCCAAGGCCGGCCACTGTGAGTATTTCTCCACTGCGATGGCCGTCATGATGCGAGCGCTCGGCTTACCTGCTCGAAACGTCACCGGCTTTCTCGGCGCAGACTACAATCCGTATGGCGGCTACTACGCTGTCCGCAACGGGAATGCGCACAGTTGGGTCGAGGTCTTGATCGACGGCAAGTGGGTCACCTTCGATCCGACTCCAGCCTCGCGGCAGGTTTCGGCGGTGCCATCCGGATTAGCCGTCAAACTTCGCCAAATGGTCGACGCCCTTCGCGTCCGTTGGGCCGAGTACATCGTCGAGTTCAACATTCGAGACCAGGCTCGTGCGCTTCGGAGTTTCGCGGCTTGGTACCAGTCGCTTCGTGGCGATCGTCGAGCCGCCCGATCGCGTTCCAATGCCGCGGATGAGGACCGGGGCGGCCTCAACGTACCGCTGCGTCCGGACTGGCGCTGGTTCATCGCTATCATGAGCATTTTCGGCGTCGGGGTGCTCTGGGTTCGTTGGAATCGAAAGCGAAGGCGTCAAAACCGTGCCGGCCGCCAATTGGACCCCGACAGAGATCGTGCAGTCCGGCTCTATCTCTCACTCGAAGACAGCCTTCGGCACGCAGGCCAGGCGAGACCGCCCGACGTGACGCCGGCCGAGCACGCCGAGCAGCTCAGGCGTTCCGGCTTCCCGGCTTTCGATGAGGTGAGCGAGATCACTGCGGCGTATCTCGCGACACGGTTCGGCGAAACGCGGATGTCTCCGCACGACTATCATAGGCTCCGCCACATGAGCCGAGGCATCCGCGCCAGGTCGAGAAGCGCCTTTACTGAGTGAAGAACCAACCGGCCGCAACGCTTGCTGCGCCCAAGAATACGAGCGCGACCACGAGGGCGACGACTTTCGACGCGCTCGGTTTTTTGCCTGGTGCCCGTTTGGGCTCAGCGCCACTACCGGCAGCTTCTTGCGCCCCGATTTGTCCTTCGGGTTGGGGCGGGCGGAACGTCTTCACCGGCTGAGCCCCTGATTTCTTTCTTCGCGGCGGGGGGCTGAGCGAAGGTCCCATCGGGCCTACCCGCGTGCTTGCGACCCCGATTGCTTCGGTCTTCCCGGTGGCCTCTAGCCAGCCCATGGTCGCTCCTGCCGGCGCGCTATCGCGTACGTTTTCGATCGCGCTCTCGACATCGAGGTCGCCTTCGAACCACTGACTCGGGTCGACGAAATCCGATGCATCGAGCGGGTGGGCACCAGGATCGTTCGGTCGCAGCCCAAAGGACGACTCGTCGATCGGAGTTTCGGCCGGGCTGTCGAGCGATGTGAAGCGCGCCAGCTCCTCTTGGATCATGGTGTCGATCATCATCGGGCGTGGAGGCACCGACTTTTGACGCTCGAGGGCTGCTTTGACCAGGTTCGCGATGTCGTAGGAAGTTACCTTCATCTGGTGGTGAAACAGGTACCCCGCCAGCGCGTCCCCGAACTCACGCGCCGAAGCGAACCGGTGCTCGGGCTCGCGCGCCAGTGATTTCGCGAGTAGCCTCTCGAATTCGGCGTCCACCTCGGGGTGATCGCCGATCAGCGATGGCACCTCGGCATTGGACACCGCTTGCACGGTTTCGTAATCGGTGTCTCCGAGGAACAGACGTCGGCCGCCGAGCATTTCCCAAACACAGACTCCGAGCGCAAAGATGTCGGCGCGCTCGGTTACGTCTTGGCCCGTAGCCGCCTCGGGCGACAGGTAGCTGAACTTCCCTTTGACGACCCCAGGGTCGGTTCGCTCCAGCTGCGTACGCGCTTTGGCAAGGCCGAAGTCGGTCACCTTTACCTCTCCACGTCGGCTGATCAGGATGTTCGGGGGCGACACGTCGCGATGGACGAGGTCGAGCGGATTTCCCTCGTCGTCTCGGAGCTCGTGCGCATAACTCAAACCCCGGCAAGCTTCCATGGCGATGTAGATCACGTCCTTCAACGGAAATGATTGGCGCTTGAGGCGCAGCGTCTCCATGATCTTCTTGAGGTTCGTGCCGTCGACGAACTCCATGACGATGAAATAGCTATTGTCGGAGGAGCCGATGTCGAAGACGCTTACGATGTTTGCGTGCGAGAGTCGGGCACCCAAGCGCGCCTCATCGAGGAACATGCCGATGAAGTTCTTGTGCGAGGCGAGGTGCGGCAACACGCGCTTGATCGCGACGCGCTTCTTAAAGCCCTGAACGCTGGTGGCTTCCGCGAGGAAAACCTCGGCCATACCCCCAGCCTCAAGCTTCTCGATCAGGCGGTATCTCTGATCGGTCATCCTCGCCCGTATGCCTTCCCTCGAGGCTTCATCTCATTGTCGATTGTGGGGGCTATCAGCGTCAAGGCACGGATGTCATTGACAGGGTCGCCCTGCGGCGCTTGACTGCTCCCGTGCCACGATCGCCAAAGCCCCTCCGAATCGCTCCATCGGTCCTTTCGGCGGATTTTGGCCGCCTTGCGGCTGAAGTCCAAGCTGTGGACGCCGCTGGGGCCGATTGGATCCACGTCGATGTCATGGACGGCCGATTCGTCCCCAATATCACGATCGGGCCGCTCGTCGTGAAAGCCATCCGCGCTGCCACCAAACGCGTGGTCGATGTGCACTTGATGATCGTCGAGCCCGAAAAATACGTTCAGTCGTTCGCCGATGCAGGCGCAGATGTGATTACTGTCCATGCCGAGGCCTGTACGCACCTTCACCGGACGATACAGCAGATCCGGTCCCTCGGAAAAAGAGCCGGCGTTTCCCTGAACCCCCATACCCCTCCCGACGACCTACGCTACGTTCTGCCCGACGTCGACCTCATCCTCGTGATGAGCGTAAATCCAGGCTTTGGGGGGCAGACCTTCATTCCCGCGACCAACGAAAAACTCGCCTTGATCCGCGGCCTGATCGACGAGTCCGGGCTCGACATCGATCTAGAGGTCGATGGGGGCGTGAAGCCCGGTGTTGCACGATCGGCGCTCGAAGCAGGCGCCGATGTATTGGTCGCGGGCAACGCGATCTTCGGCACCGACGACTACGCGGCTGCAATCGACGCGCTCCGAAAGGATGCCGAGTGACCAAAGACCCGGCCCTCACCACTGTTTTCGTCGATCGCAAAGCGACCAAGCGCAGGCTGCGCAAGAGCAGATTAGTAGTCGTGGAGGGGCCTGAAGCGGGAGGCCGGCTCGAGATCGCGAGTGAGCGGGTGACCATCGGTCGAAGCTTGATCTGCGACTTGGTCTTGACCGACCCCTCGGTGAGCGGCACGCATTGCGAGATCGTCGCAAGCGAGGCTGGGTTCTTGCTGCGCGATCTCGGATCCGGCATGGGGACCTCGGTCGGCGGCGTCCGCGTTCGGGAGGCTTGGCTCGAGCCGGGTGCGGCATTGAAGCTGGGCGACACCCTCGTCCGCTTCGAGGTCGGCTCGGGAGAGGTCGAAATCGACCTCAGCCGTCAGGAGCAGTTCTTCGAGCTAATCGGACACAGCGTGCGGATGCGCGAGATCTTCGCGGTTCTTGAAAAGGTCGCAGCAGCTGATCTCACCGTTCTGATTCGAGGCGAGACCGGCACCGGCAAGGAACTGGTTGCGCGTGCGATCCACCGTGCTTCCAAACGGGCACAGCGCCCCTTGGTCGTTCAGGATTGCAGCGCAATCCCCGCGAACCTCATCGAGAGCACGTTGTTCGGCCACGAGCGAGGGTCCTTTACCGGCGCTGCCGATCGCCGACGGGGCTGCTTTGAACATGCTGATGGCGGCACGCTGTTCCTCGACGAGATCGGCGAGCTCGACGTCAGTTTGCAACCAAAGCTCTTGCGCGTGCTCGAAACACACGAAGTGCAGCGCGTCGGAGGGTCACGCACCATTCCCGTCGATGTGCGAGTGGTGGCTGCGACCAACAAGGACCTACGCCAGATGGTAAACGAGGGAAGCTTCCGCGAAGATCTCTACTATCGTCTGAGCGTCGTGCACGTCGATCTCCCGCCCCTTCGCGAACGTCCCGAGGATATTCCGGCACTGGTTCAGCGATTCCTCGAGGAGTCGGCCAAGCGGGGCGCGCATCCAACCGGCGCGGGTTTCAAGGTCACCAACGATGCCATGATGAAGCTCCAGGCCTATCCGTGGCCAGGTAATGTTCGCGAGCTGAAGAACACGATCGAGCGCGCGGTTTCACTCGCCGATGCCCCCGAGCTCGGGGTTCAAGACCTTCTGCCTGCGTCTCAGAAGACGCCACCCATCTTCCTTCCGGGCGGGACCGCTGAGCAGTTCGTCGAGAACGAGACGCCCTTCAAGGACGCTAAGCAAAAAGTCATCGATGCCTTCGAGGTGCAATACATCAAAGCCCTACTCGACAAGCACGGTGACAACATCAGCCGCAGCGCACGAGCGGCAGGCCTGACCCGGTACCACCTGCGCGAGCTAGCGAAGCGATACGGGTTGCGAGGCGATACGGGCGGACATTCGGACGAAGATTGATGCCCCCCGGGTCGTGATGCCATATTGAGAGCGATGGGTGGGGTCGCAAGGGTATGCGTGGTCGCGGTGATCGTGTCGTGGTCGACCTCCGCTGACGCTCAAACCGCAGTGCCAGCCCCCTCGTGGGCCAAGTCGATCGAGGTGGTCAATGACGGCGCCCCCGCAATGCTCGCGCCAAGCCTAGACTCCCGCCGTCGCGGCACGATCGGCGCCGGCACCCGTCTCGGAATTTCCCGTCGGGTCTTCGGCAAGGGATGTTCGACTGAAGTCTGGTATGAGACCACCGACGGCCTTTTCATCTGCGAGGAGCACGTCAGGCCTTCGACCGCTGCTCCGGGCCCGAAAGTCGAGCCCCTCAGCGAAGGGACACGCCTTCCTCAGCGCTACGCATTTATCCGGGTGGATGGTACGCGCGCCTACGCACACCCGAGCGACTACTTCGCCAACGACTATGTCGAGGCGTTCGGTCGCGGCTTCGGGATCGTCGTCACCGGCGAGCAGGTCTACGGGGGTGTCGAGTTCGTCCGGACGCGCCGTCACCTTTGGGTCGAGCGAAATTCGGTGCGTTTCGTGAACGGAAGCCCATTCAAGGGCGCAGTCTTGGATCCCGGCGCACCGCTCGACGTGGCGTGGGTCGCTCGTCGCCCTTCAAGAATCTACGACAAACCGCATGGCCGCGTCGAACAGCGCCTCGAGCGTCATGTGCGCGTTCGAATCGACACCATCCAGGGTGCATGGGCAAAGCTCCGCGAGGGTGGTTGGATGAAGACCGCTGACCTCGCTCGTCCGAAAGTCGTCCCGCCGCCCGAGGGCGTCGGCGCGAACGACCGATGGATCGATGTCGATGTCGCGCAACAAGTTCTAGTGGCCTACGAGGGCAAAACGCCGAGGTTTGCAACTCTCATTTCTTCGGGAAGGAACAGCAAAGCCTCGGAAACGCCCCTCGGCGTCTTCGAGCTGTGGGTCAAGCTCGATTACACCGACATGGACGACATCGAGCGAACCGACATCCCCCAGAACTATTCGATCCAAGACGTCCCCTGGGTTCAGTTCTTCAAGGGCGCGTACGGCTTTCACGCTGCGTTCTGGCACAACGATTTCGGAAGGCGTCGAAGCCACGGCTGCATCAATTTATCCCCCGCCGACGCGCGATACCTTTTTCAGTTCACCGAGCCCGTGCTCCCTCCGGGCTGGAACGCGATCCTGTCGATGCCGGAGGACCGCCCCACCGTGGTACGGGTGCGTTGAGACTCGTCAACCCGTGACCCGGCCCACAACGCAGAAGCGTTTGAAGCGGCTGTTCGGCTCTGACACACTCCGCAAAAATGGCGGATCCCGCTACACCACACGCGATTGACCTCGTCGAGGCCGCGTACGACGTCGAGAAGTCGGATGCCGATTGGCTTCCGGACTTGCTCGAGGCGGGGGCGCCAATACTCGATCACGGCCTTGGGATTGTCGCGACGAGGTTTGAACGTCCGCCTCACGGCGCCGGGGCAGACCTCGTTCTAAGAGATGTTCACCATAAGTCGCTTCCGGCGGACATGTGGGCCCGGCTTGAGGCCGCGCGGAGCGTTCTATCCGCTGATGCCGTGCGGGCACTCACATCCGCCGGCCATGCAGGCACTTGGACCGAGCTCGCCCAAGACTATCCGAAGGACTGCGAGCTCTTCCTCGACAAGCTTGGGTACCCAGACATGCTCGGCTTGGTGGCCTCTGACCCCCGGGGCGTCGGCATTCACTTGAGCGCCCCATTACCGGAGGCCACGCGGCTCACCAGTAGATCGCGTTTGCGTTGGCAGATGCTAGGTGCCCACATCTCCGCCGCCCACCGTCTTCGCAGTGCGCTGTCTGACAGTTATGAGCGTCTGCGCGCTGAACCGACCGACCTTCCCCACGGGGCAGAAGCCGTGCTCGATGCTGGGGCCTTTCGTATCGTTGACTCCGTAGGGCGGGCTCGGGAGCCCAACGCCTCCGAGAACCTTCGCCGGGCTGCACGGCGCGTCGACAAGGCGCGCGGAAAGCTGCGCAGAGACGACCCGCGGAAAGCCCTCGAAATGTGGAAGGCGTTGATATGCGGTCGTTGGAGCGTGGTCGACTGGTTCGACACCGATGGGCGGCGCTTCGTACTGGCGAGACCAAACCCGCCTAGGGTCTACGACCCGCGCGGGCTGAGCGAACAGGAGTGCCAGGTCGTCACCTACGTCCTGCTTGGAGAGACCAACAAGCTCATCGCGTATCGTCTCGGACTTTCGCAAGGGCGAGTTTCCGGATTGCTGAAGTCCGCGATGCACAAGCTGGGTACGAAGAGCAGGGCGCAGCTCGTTCGAAAGCTCAGGCCGCTCGGTGTTCCGACTGCAGCAGCTTAGTCGCCGAACGCTCAACGGCGGGCTGGAGCTCTAGTGGCAGCGTCAGTGCCGGTGCGCCTAGCGTTTTCGGGGCGGTGATCCTACAACTGGCCTTCAGTGACCATGCGGTTCTACAAGTACGAAGGGCTCGGCAACGACTTCTTGATCTTCGAGAAAGAAGATTTGGGAGAGCTGCATCTGACGACCGAGCGGGCGGTTGCGCTCTGCGATCGTCACCGCGGGGTCGGTGCTGACGGTGTGTTGGTGCTCGATGTGAGGGCCCCGTCGATGCACGTGATCAATTCCGACGGCTCGGTGCCGGAGACGTGCGGGAACGGAATCCGGTGCGCCGCGCTTCACCTCGCCCGTCGAAGCGACCTA
>JBFICQ010000038.1:0-19603 GCA_041581895.1 Polyangiales bacterium
AGTGACCACTGCTGATCCCAAGGGCGTGGGAGGCCGAGCGCTTCGTTCCATGCGGGAAGTTGGATGGCACGTGCCCGCGCGTCTTTGCTGAGCGTGACGGCAAGCATCTCCAGGACGATTCGAATGATGTTGTTCTCGGGTTGTTGCTCGGTTAGGCCTAGAGAGTTCACCTGTACCCCGTAGCGAAAACGACGCTGCTTAGGATCGGTGATTCCGTAGCGTTCTCGAGTGATACGGTCCCAGAGCTCGACAAACGCGCGCATCTTGCACGTTTCTTCGACGAATCGGATCCCAGCGTTGACGAAAAAGCTCATGCGGCCGACGACTTTTCCAAACTCGCTCTCTGGAATCCGGCCGGTGGCTCTTACCGCGTCTAGGACGCCGATCGCGGTTACCAACGCATAGGCGAGCTCTTGAGTTGGAGTCGCGCCCGCCTCTTGCAGGTGGTAGCTACAGATATTGATCGGGTTCCACTTTGGGACCTCGTTCACCGTGTAGGTGATCAGGTCGGTGGTTAGCCGCATCGAAGCTGCGGGCGGGAAGATGTGCGTCCCGCGCGACAGATACTCTTTGATGATGTCGTTTTGGGTCGTTCCGCGCAGCGCCGCCCGATTGGCGTTTTGGTCTTCAGCGACGGCGATGTACAGCGACAACAACCACGCGGCAGTCGCGTTGATCGTCATCGAAGTGTTCATTTTTTCGAGTGGGAGCCCCTCGAAGAGGGCGCGGAGGTCCCCTAGATGCGCGATCGAAACCCCGACCTTTCCGACTTCGCCGCGCGCGAGGGGATCGTCGGGGTCGTAGCCGGTCTGTGTGGGCAGGTCGAAAGCGACGCTGAGCCCGGTCTGGCCCTTGGCGAGGTTCGTTCGGTAGAGCTCGTTCGACGCCGACGCCGTGCTGTGGCCGGCATAGGTCCGCATAATCCACGGTTTGTCGCGCTTATGCTTGCCGCTCCGAGCCATGCACCGATCCCTTTCGTTCGCGATTTCGCGAGAGGCGAAATCCTACCTCGTTTTTAGCCTTGCCTACTGTCCCGGGCCCGCGTGGCCGTTGCGGTGCCTCTTTACAGCTTCACACGGCCAGACCCAAGCCCTGTTGGAGTATCATACCGACTGCGCAGGTCAAGCTGCCGAGATGCTACAGCTTTTGGCGTTTCGCGGGCACTGGCAGGCCTTGTAAATTCGCGGTAAAGCCGGGGAATGGCGGAAACAAATGCCGGCATGGGGCAACGATTGCGGGAGCTTCGGCTGGCGCGTGGGTTGCCGCAAAGCGAGGTTGCCCGCCGGCTCAAGATCTCGCCCGCCTATCTCAGCCTCATCGAGAAGGGAAGGCGGGTCGTCCAGCTTCCACTCCTTTTTCAAGCGCTCGAGCTCTACGGAACCGCCATCGAGGATTTCATGCGGAGCCTCGGTGAGCGTCACGTGGACGACGGATTGGCTCGGTTGCTCGACGAGCCCTTGCTTCGTTCGCTCGATCTGAGCGAAGAGGATCTCGCCAGCATCAGCGCGGAGCCCCGCATGGTGGCGACCATCACGGCGCTCTTCAATCTCTATAAGAACACGCGCAGTCAGCTCGATCACGTCATGGCGAGCATGGCGCAGCGGGAGCGCGAGGCTGGCGAGGACGACGTTCGGTTCGACTACAGCCCTTACGACGAGGTGACGGACTTCCTCGAACAGCACGACAACTGGTTCGAGGCACTCGAGGAACGTGCTCAGCAGTTTCGCCGGGACTCTGCCCTGGGGCGGCGGGTAACCAGCGATGACCTCGAGCGCGGGCTTCGGGAACAGCTTCGGGTACGAGTGCACCGCACCTCGGAACGAGCGGACAGCTCGGTGATTCGCAGATGGAACGCCGAGGAAAGGGTGCTGACGGTGTCAAGCGACCTTTACGAGCAGCGACTCAAGTTCCAGCTTGCGCATACGATTGCTCTCGGGCTTTTTGACGAAGAGAAGCTGCACAAACCTATCTTGGAGGGTTATTCAGGCCAGCACGCCGAAACCCGAAAGCTGATCAAAATACACCTAGCCAACTATTTCGCGGGCGCACTGCTCCTGCCCTATCCGGAGTTCTATCGGGAGGTGATGCGCACGCGCTACGATCTCGAAGTCCTCGCTCAGCTCTTCGAGTCATCCTTCGAGACGGTTGCCCACCGCGTCTGCAACCTCGCCGACCCACGACGCCGTGGAGTGCCGATGCATTTCCTGCGAGTCGATGTCGCCGGAAACATTTCGAAGCGTTACTCGGGCGACGGAATTCGCTTCGCGCACCAGGACGGCTCGTGTCCCAAGATGGCGGTCCACCTCGCGTTTCTGACGCCTAACGTGATTACCAAGCAATACTCGGCATTTCCCGACGGCACCACCTATTTCTGTTTCGCCAAAGTCGTGAGCGAGCCGGAACAAGGCTCTCTCGTGAAGGGCACCGTCTACAGCATCGGCCTCGGTGCCCATGCGGACGACGCGAAGTTCTTCGCCTACGCCGACGACTTGCCCTTCGCAGACCCCAAGAAGATGACCGTACCTGTGGGAACGACGTGTCACTTCTGTGAGCGAACCGACTGCAACATGCGATCTGCTCCGAGCTACAAGTTCGCGTTTCGTGTCGACGAGTACACCAAGAAGGACAACTTCTTCTCACCGCTCGTCAGCGGAGATCAAGGCGTCGACGAGCGAAAGTCAGGTCGCCGAAAGGCCACGACGTGATATGGTCGGCCCTCGGAGGTAGCAATGCCGTCGTTTGATGTCGTTTCACAGATCGATCAGCACGAAGTGGACAACGCTTGCAACCAGGCGCGCAAAGAGATCGCTCAGCGGTACGATTTCAAAGGGACCGAAAGCTCGATCGAGAAGACCGACGAGGAAATAGTCATTCGCTCGAACAGCGAGGGCAGGATTGACGCCGCCCGCGATGTTCTCGAGAGCAAGATGGTGCGCCGCCAAGTCTCGTTGAAGTCTCTGGATGCCCAGCCGCCACAACAAGCAGGTGGTTCGATGTGGCGTCAGCTGATCAAGCTCAAAGAGGGGGTCTCGAAAGAAAAGGCCAAAGAGATCGTCAAAGCGATCAAGGACAGCAAGATCAAAGTGCAAGCAGCCATTCAAGGCGACTCGGTTCGTGTGTCCGGAAAGAAGCGCGACGACCTTCAAGCAACCATCGCTCTCTTAAAAGAGAAAGATTTCGAGCTCCCACTTCAATTCAAGAACTTTCGCGATTGAGGTCATCTGCGTTGACTGACGCTCGGAAACAGCTCGTAGTCGGGTATCAAGGCACCGAGGGCGCATACAGCCAACTCGCCGCGACCCGTCACTTCGCCCAGGCGGACAGGCCGGTGAGATGCGAGGGCTTTCATAGCTTCCGCGAGATGCTCGAGGCACTAAAGCAAGGAAAGATCCACTACGCGATGCTGCCGATCGAGAATTCGATCGCTGGGTCGATCAACGAAAGCTACGACTTGCTTGCGCAGATGGGTCTCTCGTTGGTGGGAGAGGAGTACCAACCGATTGCGCATTGCTTGATCGGCGCAGCCCGAGTTCCCGTGAGTGACATCCGACGGGTTTATTCCCATCCGGTCGCCCTCGCTCAGTGTGGTGCGTTTCTCGAGACCCTCGAGGACTGTCATGTCGAGGCTTTCGTCGACACTGCGATGGCTGTCGAGAAAGTAAAGGGCGATGGCGATCCTTCGCAGGCTGCCATCGCCAGCGAGCAAGCTGCGGCTCTTCACGGCCTTCCGATCCTGCGGCGGGACATTGCCGACCATCCCGAGAACTACACACGAATGGTGGTGGTCGCGACCGAATCGGCACACTTCGGGCCGGATGTGCCATGCAAAACCTCGCTGGTTTTCTCGACCATCCACGAGCAAGGAGCGCTGGCTCGCTGCATCTCGATCTTTGCAGAGAGGGGCTTGAACCTCACCAAGATCGAATCCCGACCCAAACCCGACACCCCCTTCGAGTACGTCTTCTACATGGACTTCGAGGGCAACATCGACGCCCGCGCGACACGGGAGGCGCTCGCCGAGCTGCGAAGCGTAACGACGTTCCTGACCGTTCTCGGTTCGTATCCAAGTCGTAGGGCCGGCGTTAGCTAGCAACGGCTGCGGCGACGTGTGCGAGTCGCTCCGCGTCGCTTTCGAGCCCCGCGGCAAAGCAGGTCGTGGAGATCATTTTGAGCGCAGCCACCTCTCCGAGGCCGTCCTCTTCAGCGCGCGCGGCCGCCAATGCTTCCAAGGCGTCGAGCATGGCGTCGCGTGCGCGGCCCTGCGCGAGGCGCAGACACGCAGAGGCAATACCAATCCGGATGTTGGCACCTGCGTCTTGCTGGGCGCTCTTCTTGGCGAGGTCGAGCGAGTGGCGCGCTGCCGAAACATCCCCTCGAGTGACGAACGAGAACACTTGGAGGCAGTGGGTCGCGAGCAGATCTGCTCCAGCTGCGATCGCCGCGTCGACCAAGGTGTCGAAGGCGTCGTGGTCTTGCTTCTTGAGGGCGCGAATCACTTCCGCGGCCGGGTTTTCGAGCTCGGCATCGGGCACGGGGATCGTTGGGCGCTCGTCGTCCTCTTCTTCCTTCGGCGGTGGGCGCGACGGCGCTCGAACCGACCGGCTGATCTCGGAGGCGGCCGATCGGGTCTCTTCATCCGGCTGATACTGAACGGCAGCGGCGGCCAGGCGCACCGCAGCGCCCGTGTATCCCAGTTCGGCCGCCAGGGCCCCGGCCTCGAGGATCGCATGCGTGCCCCGTTGGAGGTCGCCCCCCTCACAGAGATAAGCTCCAACCGTGGCGGCCATCGAAGGTCCGACGAGGGCCTCGGATTCGTGAAGCGCCTGCGCGACGAAGCGGTACACCTCGGTACGCCGGGCCGGTGGCATGCGCTGGACGACGGCCCGTCGAAGAAGCTCCGAGTCGGGCTTGGCGCGACCGTTCAACAAACCGTCGTTGATGAGCGCATCGAGCGCACGGCTCCGAGTTCTATTCGGCACGCCATCGAGCGCGACCGCGGCGTCGATCACCTGTTGTGTTGATGCGGGAAGAGCAGCACAAGCGATCTCGAGATAACGCATCGAGGACGTATCGAGCGTTGCGAAACGTTCCTCGAGTAGCGCGCGTGGCCCCAAATACTGGTGCTGCTGTTGGGCGTCTTCACGCCAACGGAAGGCCGCTCCATCGTGCACGATGTCTCCAGTGGCAACCATCGTTCGCACCGCTTCCGTCAAGCCGAGCACGGTGGTGCCTCCCGTGACGACGGCTTGCTTTGCAATCTCGGTGTCCGTCTCGGGGCCGAGCATCGCCTGAGCGACGAGAAGCGCCTCATTTGGATCCAACGAGGAAAGCGAGATCTGCAACGCAGGTCGGACCGTTTTCAGAGCGGCCGGGATTTTCGATTCGAACGTCCGCACGCAAAGCAAAGCGGCGACCATACCGTCTTCGAGGGCTGCGCCGAGGACTGAGAGCGTGGCGGGGTCTGTCGCCAGTATCCGATCGATGTAGATCCACGGAAGCCCTCGCTCGGTTTTGAGGGCCCCTAGGGTGACTTTCATCGCATGAATAGCAGTGTCGCGCGGCGGGGGTGTCGCGCAAGCGATCGCCTTGAGCGCGTCGGCGACCTCGGCCTCGGTTTCTTTGAGATCACGCCGAGTCGGCTCGAGGGCGCGCCAGGATTTCAACAGCGCTAGCCGGAGGCCGCCGAGTGGCTCGAGACCTCCTGGCACCGAGCCGATCTCGAGAAAGGCCGGAGGCTTCAGCTCGTCACGCAAGGCGAAGATCGCGGCTCGCGCCCCCACGCCGAGCTCGCCGTCCAGGTACAGTGCGGAGGTTTGCGACTCGGCGGCAGCTTTCTTTAACGGCTCGAGTGCATGTCGGATGCTGGCCGGCACTGGCGGGGGATTCAACAGGGAGACCGCTTGGCGGCACTCTTCGACGAAAGGTTTGGCTCGATCGATCGCTTCGCCTCGAAGCGCAAAGGAGGTCGTGCTGACGCTCCGGCCGAACAAATAGGTGCGTGACGCTGCCTCCCGTGACTCGATGTCGAGCACCACCTCGCCTGCGCGTGCTTGGTTGGCCAGAAGCTGTGCGCGATCGATTGCGCTGCCAGTGTTGGTGCGCTTGCCCGCGTGGTCTTGAGCCACCTGCACGTCGCCCGTTGCGATGCCGAACGCAATGGGAAGCCCACCCGCAGGAACCGGTTGTCCCTCAGCCTCGGCCAAGAGCCGAAGCGCTAGATTGATTGCCGTTCGTAGGTCGTGAATGGCAAAGCTCGAGACAACCGTGCCGGCGAGTGACGAGATCATTTCGCCACCAGCGTTCTCTACCTCGTTGGTGACGTAGCGGGCCCACTGTCCGGCGGCAGCTGTGGTCTCCTCCTCCTCGAATGCGGGGGGTAGAATCCTATGCCAGAGGACGAAGCGCTCCATGACGACGTCAGACGCCGGGAAGATCCCACGCGCCAAGCTCCGTGTAAAGCTAAGTGGCCTTTCTCGACGCGGGGGCACCGTTTGTGCTAGCTGAAAGACGGGGAGATGTTGGAAGGGGCACACGTACTGATCACCGGTGGCGCCGGTTTCATCGGCACCGCGCTCACGGCACGGCTAGCCGAACACAACCACATTCGCGTGCTGGACATCTTACGCAGGAACGCACTCTCGCAGGCGGGCCTCGACCACCATCCCAACGTCGAGCTCATCGTTGGCGATGTTCGCGACATGACGGCGGTCCGCCGCGCCGTCACCGGGTGCGACTACGTCGTCCACATGGCCTCGATCGCCGGGGTCGACACCGTTTTGAAGAACCCGGTAATGACGATGGAGATCTCCCTCGAGGGCACGATGAACGTCCTTCGGGCGGCCAACGATTGTAGCGGGATCAAGCGCGTCATCGATTTCTCGACGAGCGAGGTGTTCGGGTCTTACGCATTTCGAGTCCGCGAGGCAGACGTGACGAGCCTCGGCGCCGTTGGGGAGGCCCGTTGGACGTATGCGGTCAGCAAGCTGGCGACTGAGCACCTGGCACACAACTACTTCAAGCAGTTCTCGCTCCCGACCGTTTCCATTCGTCCTTTCAACATTTACGGGCCCGGGCAGGTGGGGGAGGGTGCCGTTCATGCCTTCGTCGTTCGTGCATTGCAGGGCGAAAAGATTCAGATTCACAACGAAGGCGACCAGATCCGCTCGTGGTGCTACATCGACGACATCGTCGATGCGATCATTCTAGCTCTCACACGCGAACAAGCGATCGGGGAGAGCTTCAACATCGGAAATCCTCGCAGCACGGTGACTATCTATCAACTCGCGCAGCTCATCCTGCGCCTCACCGAGAGCAAATCGACCATCGAATTCATCGAGTGGGACTTCCCGGACGTCGAGTTGCGCATCCCCGACGTCAAGAAGGCGGAGGCGTTGTTGGGCTTCCGCGCGCGAGTCGAGCTCGAGCCAGGGCTGCTCGACACCATCGACTGGTACCGGAGCAAGCTCAACGGCGGGGTGTGAGTTGAGCGACGGCGGCGCACGGGTTTTCGATCTATCGGCTGCACGGCCCGACGGCTGGTTGGACGAAGTCATCAAGCAGTCGAAAGACTTCGAAGCTGCTTCCGAGTTGATCGGTCGCCAGACGCTTGGTCTAGCGCTCGTTGCAGGTGTTCGAATCGTGAGTCTCACGCCCGATTCTCAGACGCCAGACCTGACGATGGTGGAGTTTGCGATGGGTCCGGGCGAATCGGTTCGACAGACGACCCTTCCCGAGTTCCGTCGGGTCGTGGGCGGGGCGTTACTCTTACCGCTGCAGCCTCAATCGCTGTCCGAGTCGCCTGGCATCGAAGCGCTACAAGCCTACATCGGCGGCCGATACCTCCTCGAAGCCGCGCTGTTCGATGTCCAACCGCTCGAGCTTCGCATCGAGCTGGGGCTCGTCGAAATCGCGCTGAAGTTCAACGACCTTCGGCATGTGCTCGCTCTCGAAGACTTTCGGGACGTCATCGACGAACGCGTCCGTACTGAGCTCGGGATGGGGCGTCCGAGTGGCGAAATGGCGATCGACCTGACGATCGTAGAAAAGGCGGAGGAAGCCAACGCAGATGGCGACTTCGGAGCCACGATCGCCATGCTGAGCCCGTGGCTCACACCGATTTCGATGCTGCTCCGCACGGGCGAGGCGGGAGAGCTCGCCGACGAGGTTCACGGCAAGCTCTCGACGAGCCTCGATCTATTGGGGTCCGCTTATGCCGGGCTTGGTGAATACGAGGCGGCGAACGAAGTGCTTCGCCTGGGAATCCAATGGGCGGGAGACTCGACCAAGGCCGCAGGGCTCTACCTCGCCCTCGGTCGGGCATCCGTCTCGGCCGCCCGACATGGAGAAGCCATCGGGCTTCTAAGACGAGCGATCAAGCTCGGGGCCAAAGAGGCCGAGGCGCTGCCGCTTCTCGCTCAGTCGCTGGCCGCTCGAGATCAGAACCTAGCCGCGAAAGTGTGTATCGACCGCGCACGAGCCGCGGGAGCCGACCCGGCGCTTCTAGGAGCGGCGGACGAGGAGTTGTCCGCCCGCTTTGGACAGGCCTGGCCGCGGTTCGAGGCATGGATGGGCCGGGGCGCCTCGGACTAAACACCGCAGAGTAGAGTGGTTTTCGGTCGCAAACCGGCGCTTTACTTTGGAGCCCTAGCTTCGTACCGTACCGTCTCGGATGTCGGGCTTTCTTTTGTCGATCGACCAAGGGACCACGGGTTCCACCGCCTTGCTTTTGTCCCCCGACGGACGAATTCTCGCGAAGGCGACCAACGAGTTTCCACAGCATTTTCCCAGGCCGGGGTGGGTCGAGCATGACCTCGACGAAATCTGGAAGAGTGTCGGCGATTCGATCGTTCAGGCGTTGAGCCAAGCGGGCGTCGAACCTTCGGACTGCCTCGGGATAGGCATCACCAATCAGCGAGAGACCACCGTCGTGTGGGATCGGGAGTCCGGCCGGGCCGTTCATCGCGCGATCGTTTGGCAAGACCGCCGAACGGCCGATCGTTGTCGCGAGCTCAAGGACGCCGGCAAAGAGGCACTCTTTCGCCAGCGGACGGGCCTGGTCTTGGACCCTTATTTGGCGGGCACCAAGCTCGAGTGGCTCCTGCAGAACGTCGATGGCTTGAAGGAACGAGCCGCGGCCGGAAAGCTCGCGTTCGGCACGATCGATTCCTGGCTGGTCTATCGGTTGTCGGGAGGCGCGGCCCACGTCACTGACGCGAGCAACGCTTCGAGGACGTTGCTCTACGACATCGGGAAAGAGCGCTGGGACGAGGAGCTTGCCGCCGAGCTAGGCGTTCCGATGGCGCTCCTTCCCGACGTGCGAAGCTGCTCGGAAGTTTACGCCCGCACCTCGGGCGTGCCCGGCCTCGTCGATGGAATCCCAATCGCTGGCATGGCGGGGGACCAGCAGTCCGCGCTCTTCGGGCAGACTTGCTTCGACGTGGGAGACGCCAAGTGCACCTATGGCACCGGCGCGTTTCTGTTGATGAACACCGGGACGGAGCTCGTGCACTCCAAGAACGGGCTTCTCACGACGATTGCCTGGCGCATCGGCGATCGAACCGTCTACGCTCTCGAAGGCAGCGCCTTCATTGCGGGCGCTGCGGTCCAGTGGTTGCGCGACGGCTTGGGGTTGATCTCCTCTTCTTCCGAAGTGGAATCTTTGGCAAAACAAGTGGATTCCACGGGTGACGTCGTCTTCGTTCCCGCGTTGGCTGGGCTGGGAGCACCGCATTGGGACCCGCGCGCTCGGGGCCTGATTTACGGGCTGACGCGGGATTCGACTGCTGCTCACGTTGCCCGCGCAACTCTCGAAGGAATGGCGTTTCAGGTCGTCGATCTGGTCGACGCGATGCATGCGGACGCCAATCGTCCTATAACTCGACTACGGGTCGATGGTGGTGCGGCCCGCAACGACTTACTAATGCAATTTCAAGCGGACATGCTCGGAGTGGTGATCGACCGCCCCGAGTCTGTCGAGACCACTGCACTTGGAGCTGCTTACTTGGCTGGGATGGCCGTCGGTGTTTTCGAAGGTTTGCCGTCGGTCGTGGATGCTTACCGTATCGAGCGTAGCTTTGAGCCTCAGATGAGCTCGGACGAACGTGTTCGACATCTCGGGCGATGGCGCGACGCGGTGCGGCGAGCGCGAAGTGATATGGGGATAACATGAATGAGAATGATTCGGATGTCGGGCAAAACAAAGCACAGCAAACAGAAGTACCGGTAGCTTGGGAGGCACTAGAGGACGCATTTGAGAACAACGCACCCGAAGTCCATAGCTACCTGCATTTCGATACGGGTGAGGTGATTCGTATCGTCGACGGGGTCGCTGATCCGGCCATGCATACGCGCATTTTGAGCGATAGCCGATATCTGCGGATCGATCCGGTGTCATCCCGCGAGCAATATCGGTGGATGGAACGATTCATCGCGACGGTCGAAGACGACGAGCTCCGGCGACGCCTGAACATCGCGATCGACGGAAAGGGTGCTTTTCGGCGCTTCAAAGACGCGCTCATGAGCCACCCGGTCGATCGCGAGCGCTGGTTCGCGTTTCGCTCTGATCGCCTTCGCGCCTGCATGGATTCGTGGCTGACCGCCCACGGGATCGAACCGGTCGAACGGCCCAAGTGGCACGTCCCAACCGTTCAAGAGGTCCACACTGAAGTGGAGGCGACGACGGATGAGCCGCCGCAGCGGCGTAGCTCGCGCGTAAGCACTCCAAACGCGAGTCGGAAGCGCGTGCACGACCTGGTCGACGCCGTCCCTTTGCGCGACCTCGAGATGGCCCGCGCCTTCCTCGAGTTCCTTGCGGAGCGGAATTCGGCCCGGGGTTCGCTATCGAGCGAGCCTCCAGAGGCCGGCTCCGAAACCGCCGACACCGAGTCGAACTGAGGTGTGCCCTAGGCCAGCCCCTGAGCCGTGACCCCAACATGTAGTGGGGGTCACGCACTGACAGGCGCTTCTGGTCGCGCAAATCATTGCAATGTCGTATGTTCAGTGATAGCCACGTGCAACTACTCCTTCTGGGGGCGACGTGAAGATCAAGAAGCTCGCAATCACCGGCTTCAAATCCTTCGTGGACCAGACGATGGTCCATTTTGACCACGATATCACCTGCGTCGTGGGGCCCAACGGCTGCGGGAAGTCCAATATCGTGGACGCCGTCAAATGGGCTATGGGCGAGCAATCCCCCTCGCGTCTGCGTGGCAAGCACATGGAGGACGTGATCTTCAGTGGTGCGGAGGGTCGAGGGCCTCATGGCTTTGCCGAGGTGACCATCACCTTCGACAACACGGACGGCCTCGCACCGCCCGAATATAGGGACTACGCCGAAATTCAAGTGTCGAGGCGCCTCGATCGTCAGGGACACAGCGACTACCTGATCAACAAGACCCCGGTTCGCCTCCTCGACATCACCAACCTCTTTCTCGGCACGGGAGTGGGCAAGCGAGCGTATTCGATCATCGAGCAGGGCCGCATCGGGTTCATCGTCACCTCCAAACCCGAAGATCGCCGCACGATGATCGAAGAAGCGGCCGGCGTCAGCAAGTTCAGGCTGAGCAAACGCGCCGCCGAGCGCAAGATGGATCAGACTCGCCAGAACCTCTTGCGCGTTACCGACATCATCGGCGAACTCGAGCGCAGCTTGGCCTCCCTCAAGCGTCAAGCCCAGAAAGCCGAGCGCTACAAGCGATACAAGAAAGAAATGCGCGATCTCGACCTATGGGTTTCGTCGCATCGGTTCCTGGAGCTCCGTGGGCAGATCAACGCCGTGACCGCTTCCTTGTCGAAAGCAACCGAGGATGTACAGGCAACTCGACACGCACTAGTCGCTCAAGAAGCTTCGGTCGAAGCAGAACGCGTGTCGCTGCAACGGATCGGGTCCGAAGTCGAACGAGCACAGAGCCGAGCCTACGAGCTCGACAACTTGGTTCGCCAACTGGAAGGTCTGATTCGGCAGCAACAAGATCGGCAAGCAGCGTTGGTGGAGCGTGAAGAGCTGGCAGTTCGGGAGCTCGGACAAATCGAGGAACAAAGACTGCGCTTGCACGACGAGGGGGCCGCCGTACGGGTTTCGCTCAGCGAGCTCGAGTCCTTGGAGTCCGAGGCCGAACAGCTCCTGGCCGAGGTTCAAGCCGAGCTCGAATTGCGCAAAAACGCGGCCCAAGAGGCCGAATTGGCCCTCGAGCGCGGGCGCGCTCAATTGGCTGAAGGCCTCGCGCGTACGGCCCGCGCGGAGGCCGTGCTCGGCGGGTTTGGCACTCGCCGCGACGAGATCCGAGCGCGTATCGAGCGGCTTCGTGACGAATCACAAGCACTCGCCACGCGTGGGGTCGAGTTCGCCCAGCAACGCGGAGAGCTCGAAGCGCGAATGGTGGGGTTGCGAAGCGGGAAGGTCGAGACAGCGGGGCGCCAAGACGAAATCCAAGCTTCGTTGACTTCTGACAAGGAATCGCTTCAAAAGGCCGACTCGGAGGTCGATTGCTTGCGTGAACAGCTCGCCGTGACCCGCTCCCGTTTGCGGTCACTAAACGAGATTCACGAGCGCTTCGAAGGCGTCGGTGCTGGCGCTCAAGCGGTCATGGCGAGCCGAGGCTCGTCAGATTCTGGCTTGGTGGGATTGGTCGCCGACCAGTTGGAATGCGGCCCCGAGCACACGCGCGCTTTGGGGGCCGCCCTCGGTGCGGCGCTCGAGTACTTGCTGGTTCGAGATACCGATGCAGCGTTGCGTGCCGCCGAGTACCTTGCGCGAGGGGAAAAGGGTCGCGCGACTTTCCTGCCACGCGTTCCTAGCGGTCGTGCTCGCATCGTGCCGATCTTTCCAACCGGCGCAGGAGTGATCGGGCCGCTATTGAGCTTGGTGCGGTTTGCCCGCGAAGACGAAGGATGGGTAAGGCACTTGCTATTCGACACCCTCGTGGTCGATTCCCTAAGCACCGCGGCTCGTCTTCACAACGATGGGTTTGAGGGCAAGGTCGTGACTCTCGATGGCCAGGCGCTTCTTGCGGACGGTGCGGTCGTTGGTGGCGCCAAAGATGAGTCGGCGGCTCACCTTCTTCGAATGAAACGCGAGATTCGCGAGCTCGAAGAGGCAGCGACGCAGCAAGAGGCAGAACTCGAACGAGCCACGTCCCAGCAGGGCCGCCTCCGAGCGACGATCGCCGAGCGTCGAGCAGAAATCGATGCGGCGCGCGCCGAGGCGCACGACGCCGAGCTCGAGATTCTGGGCGCCGAGCGCGACCTGAAAGCTGTCGAGATGGAGCTCAAGCGAATCGCAGAGCGTAGCGCTCAGCTCGCCAAGATGGAGACCGAATCCCAAGCGGCATTGTCGTTGATTGGCACCGACGAAGGCGACACCAAGCGCGAGCTGACACTAGCTCGAAGCGGTGCGTCTGACGCCGACGAAGCGATTCGAGACGCCGAGAGCGTGCTGGGCGAACGACGTAAAGTCGTGGAAGAGCAAGCCGAACGCTTCACCGAGGTGAAGGTCCGCGCAACTCGGTCCCACGAGCGGGCCGATCGAGAGCGCTCGATTCTCGGCCGGCTCGAGCGTTCGATCGCTGAGCTCGACGCGCGGGAGGAGCGCTTGCGAAAGGACGTCTCGGCCGCACACCGAGATAAGGGGCAGGCCGCTGGCCGCATTCTTCTTCATCAGGGGCGCCTGGCGGAGACAGCCCACCAGGCATCGGTGGCGCGCGACGACCTCTCGAGCCTCCGAGCGCGCTTCGACGAAGCCCAGATGGAGCTAGGGCAGTCCGAAGCCTCGCTGAAAGATCTCCGCGGCACGATCGATGAGCAGTCGACCGAGCTCAATGCGCTCACGCTTCGCGAGCGCGAGCAGACCTTGGCGATGGAGCATCTTGAGGAACAGGTTCTCGACAGGTATCGAGTCGAGCTTCCCCGCGTGATCGGCGACTACCACGCCCGGCCGGTTCCGGACGCGACAATGAAGTCCCGCGCCCAGGAGCTTCAAAGGCTGATCGAGAGAATGGGGGAGATCAACCTCACGGCAATCGAGGAGTATGAGGAAAACGCCCAGCGTTACGAGTACTTGACCTCCCAGAAGAACGACCTCGAGGAGGCGCTCGCAAAGCTCGAGCGCGCCATCCGTCAGATGAATCGCGAGAGCCGCGCGCTCTTCCGCGAAGCATTCGCCGGGATCAACGAGCGTTTCAAGCGCATCTTTCCGATGCTCTTCCGTGGGGGCAAGGCGGAGCTGAGGTTGAGCGACCCGCGAGATCTGCTCGAAACCGGGGTCGAAATCATCGCGCAGCCGCCGGGTAAGCGTCTCGGGTCACTCGAGCTCATGAGTGGCGGCGAAAAAGCGCTCACGGCGGTCGCCCTGATCTTCGCCATTTTCCAATACAAGCCCAGTCCTTTCTGCCTGCTGGACGAGGTAGATGCGCCGCTCGACGAGGCCAATATCGGTCGTTTTGCAGAGGCGATTCAGCAGATGACCGACCGCTCTCAGTTCATCCTCATCACGCACTCGAAGAAGACGATGGAGTATGCCGACGTCTTGTACGGTGTCACGATGGAGCAGCCCGGCATCTCGAAGTTGGTGTCGGTCGAGCTTCGCGGCGAAAAAAGACCGGTTCCTGCAGCGGTCGAGGCCGCGGAGTAGGCTGCATAGTGCCGTTTGATCGACCATCGCGTACGCTGGTCGCGTGAAGACCGCGCGGTGGCTCGACCTCGGATCGGGAATTGGGCTCGTCGTCGCGAGCATGGTGGGCGCCGGCGTATTCCTGAGCGCAGGGTTCATGGCACAAGAGCTCGGTGCGGGCTTAATCCTGATCGCTTGGGCCGTCGGGGCAGTCCTTGCCATGGCCGGTGCCCGGGCGTACGCCGAGGCGAGCATTCTCATTCCGCGGTCGGGTGGTGAGTACCGTTACCTATCCGAGCTGATTCATCCGGCGGTTGGCTATTTGGCGGGGTGGGCATCGCTTCTCGTCGGTTTTGCGGCGCCGACGGCGATCAGTGCCTACGGCGCATCCGCCTTCATCCAAACCGTCGTGGGCACCGGCGACCCGCGCTGGGGAGCCACCGCGTTGATCGTCACACTCACGTCCCTTCACGCGGCGGGGCTTCGGCTTTCGAAGTGGACTCAAAACGGTCTGATTCTCGTGAATGGGATGCTCATAGTTGGATTCATTGCCGTCGGACTGTCGCTTGGGAGTCACGAGTGGCCGACATGGGTAGCCCCAGACAGGAGCGATGACTTTTCGGCGCTTCCGTTTGCGACGAGCCTTTTCTTTGTGGCCTATGCGTTCTCGGGATGGAACGCGGCCGCCTACGCGGCAGAGGAGTTCCGAAACCCCGTACGCGACGTTCCGCGCGCGATGATCATCGGCTGCGGCCTGGTTGGAGTCCTCTACCTCCTGGTGAACTGGGTGCTGGTCGCCAATCTTACCCCCGAGCAAGCCCAGGTCGTCTTTCGTTACGAAGAGGCGCGGGTCACGTTGGGTCACATCGTGGCGCAACAGTTTCTGGGAGCGGTCGGATCGAGCATCATGTCGTTGGCGATCGCGATCGCCATGCTGTCCAGCATGAGTGCCATGCTTCTCGTCGGTCCTCGCGTTTATGCCGAAATGGCAGGTGACGGGTTTCTTCCATCTGCTTTACGGGGTGAGACGGGCGTCCCGCCACGGATGTCGGTGCTCGTACAAGGCACGCTGGCGGTCATCCTGTTGCATCTGCACTCGGTCGGGGAGCTCCTCAGCAATGTCGCCGGCGTGTTGGTTCTATTCTCGGCGCTCGTTGCGATCGGTCTCTTCTTCGTGAAGCGACGACGACCGCATCTGGCTTCCCCGAGGCCGCAGGCCCTGTTTGCCGCGCTGGTTTATGCGAGCTCATCGGCGTGGATGCTCTACAACGCCTTCAAGAATCGAACCGGGTTGTTGCCCTGGCTCGGTGTCGTCGCCGTGGGGGGTCTCGGGGGCTACTTCCTCACTAAGTGGCGCCGCGCGCGTGCCCCACAAGACCCGTGACGCTAGTTGCTGACGATCGCGTCGAGCGCACCCGCATGCGCATGGGCGAGCTCTTCGACGGCGACGTCGCAGACACCTTCGATGGCCAGCGTGTCGCCCGCCACTTCGCCGAGCACCTCGAACGGAACCCCAAGGCGGTTACACACCGAAAGTGCCTCATCGACGTTGCCAGAGGGTAGGCTGACGATAATCCGCGAGGGCTCCTCACTAAAAAGTAAGGCGTGGGCGGGAGCGTCTCCGCCAGCGGGCAGCGACACGCGTGCTCCACGGTGGTTAGCGATACAGGCTTCCGCCAAACACATCGCAATGCCGCCGTCGCTGATATCGTGGGCGCTTTGCACGAGTTGCCGTTGGGCGAGCTCCAGCATGACGTGTTGCAATGCGGCTTCGGCATCGAGGTCGATGCCAACCGGGGAGCCGGTGACGGACCCCATGGTTTGAACGAGCCACTCCGAGCCGCCCAAGACGCCCCGCGAGGGCTTTCCGAGATGCGCGATGATGTCGCCTTCGGCGACGAATCCCAACCCCAATCGGTGAGCCGGTTCTTCGAGCTGGCCGACCACCGCCACGGTCGGTGTCGGAAGAATCGAGTTGCCGTCTGTCTCGTTGTAGAAGCTCACGTTCCCTGACACGACCGGAGCTCCGAGCGCCGTGCAGGCTGCCGCCAAGCCATCGATCGCTTGCGCAAAGCGCCACATCTGCTCGGGCACCTCGGGGTTTCCGAAGTTCAGACAATCGGTCAGGCCGAGCGGCTTGGCCCCCACGCACACCACATTCCGAGTGCATTCCGCGACCGCCATCGCAGCGCCGCCAAAGGGATCGAGCTCGACGTGCCGGCCGTTGCAATCCGCAGAGACCGCGAGGAACTTTTCCCTGTGGCTGTTGCCATCGTCGCAGAACACACGAATGACAGCAGCGTCTCCCTCGCCGGGCCGAAGCACTGTCCCATCTCCGACGATGTGGTCGTATTGCCTCCAAATCCATGAACGACTTCCGATGTTGGGCGAGCCGATCATGCGCAACAACTCGGCTCCCAGGTTGCTCGGAGCATCGTCGGTCATGGTCACCAGGGTCGCGGTTTTACCCCTTGGCTCCTGCGGGCGTTCGTATTTGGGGGCGCCGTCGGTCAACAGGTCGACAGGCAGATCGACCACGACGATTGGATCGGGCTGGGTGTGGACGTCGTCAAACGGATCGTAACCCGGGGTGGCTTTGCAGACGAAGCGGCCGGACGCCGTCACCTGGCCGACGATAGAGGCATCGAGATCCCACTTGGCGCAGATGTCGAAGACCTCGTGCTCGCGGCCGCGCTTGGCCACCATCAGCATACGCTCTTGGGACTCGCTCAGGAGCATTTCGTAAGGACTCAGCGCACGGGTGCGCCTCGGAATCGCATCGAGGTCGAGCTCGATACCATTGCCCGCTCGCGCGGCCATCTCCACCGACGAGGAGGTCAGCCCTGCGGCGCCCATGTCTTGAACGCCAGACAAGCAACCAGTCGCGAAGATCTCGAGGCAAGCCTCGAGAAGGAGCTTTTCCATGAAAGGATCACCGACTTGTACCGTCGGAAGCTTGCTGTCGGTTTCTTCCCCAAACTCGGCACTCGCCATCGTGGCGCCGTGTATACCGTCCCGTCCGGTCTTTGCGCCTACGTAAATGACCGGATTTCCGACACCTTCGGCCCTACCGAAAAAAAGCTCCTTTGTTTTGGCGATGCCGACCGTGAATGCGTTGACCAAAATGTTGCCGTCGTAACTACTATCGAACTGCACTTCGCCGCCTACGGTGGGCACACCGATGCAGTTGCCGTAGCCCCCGATCCCCGCGACGACCCCTTTCAGTAGTTGCGGGGTCTTGGGGTGGTCAGGCCGCCCGAATCGGAGCGAGTTGAGTGAAGCCACGGGACGGGCGCCCATGGTAAACACGTCTCGAAGAATGCCGCCGACTCCGGTCGCGGCGCCTTGATAGGGCTCGATATAGGAAGGGTGGTTGTGCGATTCCATCTTGAACACCGCACAGAATCCGTCACCAATATCGACCGCGCCCGCGTTTTCGCCAGGCCCTTGCACGACCTGCGGGCCTTCAGTGGGCAATCGCGAGAGATGCACCCGCGACGACTTGTAGGAGCAGTGCTCGGACCACATCACGCTGATCACTCCGAGCTCCGAATAGCTCGGCTTCCGCGAAAGAGTGTCGAGAATGCGCTTCCACTCGTCGTCGGCCAGCCCGAACTCACGCGCGAGCTCGGGAGAGGCATTCGGTTCGCCTGGGAAGTTCTTGGGCTCGGGTGTCGTCATGCGAACCCCAGGTGGCGCCGGAGAGACTGAAGGAGACGAAGCCCATCGTCGTTCCCGAGGATGGCTTCGCTCGCCCGTTCCGGATGCGGCATCATGCCGAGCACGTTCTTCTCACGGTTGTAAACGCCCGCGATGTCATCGACCGCCCCGTTCGGATTCGCCGGACTGCCGTTGGGCGCGTCGCCGTGTCGCGTGCAGTACCGGAAGGCGACCTGATCGTTGGCATTGAGCTCCCGAAGTGTTTCTGCGCTGCATTGATACCGTCCATCGGCGTGAGCGATCGGAAGTCGCAGCACCTGCCCCTGACCCATGTCGGTAAAAGGCCCGTCGCTTTCCACACGGACGAAAATGTCTCGACACTCGAACCGCAGGTGCGCGTTGCGGGTGAGGGCCCCTGGCAGTAGGCCCATCTCCGTGAGCACCTGAAAGCCGTTGCAGATCCCGAGGATTGGGCCTCCACGATCGGCGAACCCTCGAACCGCGCTGACGATCGGGCTGAAGCGAGCGATCGCCCCGGCCCTGAGATAGTCCCCGTACGAAAAACCGCCCGGAATCACGACGGCGTCGGCCTCGCCAAGCGAGGTTTCCTTGTGGAAGGCGTACCAGGCATGGGCGCCAAGCACATCCCTCACGGCGTGAAGGGCGTCCCAGTCCGCATTGGAACCCGGAAATTGTACGACAGCGACTCTCATCGACAACGATTTCTGCGTCTCGGCCGGCGGAGCATACGGAGCCACCGTGGGTGAGGCAATGCGGAAGAGTCTCTAGCGGACGAGCTCGAGATACCCGTGGGAGATCTCCGGAGGCGGCCCATCGACGGGGGTCAACCGAAACACGATTGTGCCCCGACAGCTCTCGGCTTCGACCTGCCCGTACGCGCGGCTGTCCTGGCCCATGTAGCCCCGATAGTCGCCTAGGAGGTACAGCTTACCGGGGTCGACTGTCGTTCTGCGAACCAGGTGCTGGCGGCTCTCGGCGAAGAAGATCTCGTACTTCTTGGTGCCAGTCCGCTCGGTGCCCCAGATGACCAAGCGAGTCAGACCGTTGTCGTCGTTGTAAAACTCAGTGCTGCCGCGCTCGTCGAACTGCAGGGGCTGGCCGTCGAGCCGAAGAACGTCGCCAAAGGACTCGATCATACTACCTCCGACCGCTGCGACCCGGCCGACCACCCAGCCCTCTTCGGTCGGGTGCCTGCAAACGGCGATCGCGCCTGGCGCCGGCTTGCCTCGCTTGTTGATTAGAACCCGCTCGCCGCGCACCATGGTGGGTGCCATGCCGTTGTGTCCGACGGTGGCAACGTCGAACACGAGTACTTTG
>JBFICQ010000039.1:0-18632 GCA_041581895.1 Polyangiales bacterium
GCGGCCGCGACATGAGTGCCCGACGGACGCCTCTTCAAATACGTATAGTACGCCGAAACCGCCTCTTCGGCCCTTCCGAGCCGTTCGTAGGCGCGGCCGAGATTGAAGTAGCCGTCGGGGTGACCTCGCTGTGCCGCGCTCCTGAAATAGCGCAGCGAAAGCTCGTAGTTGCCCGAGGCGAAAGCCACGCGCCCGAGCGCATCCGTCGCATCGCCAGAGCCTGGGCGAGCCTCGAGCGCGCTCTCGAAAAAGGCACGGGCTTTCGCGTAGTCACCGCCGGCGAGCGAAGCCTCGCCCTCCCGCATGTACCAACCGAAATCGCGCAGCGGAGGTCGCCCGTCGATGAATGCGTCCGACCCCGCCGCCTCGGCAAGACGATCGTACTCGTCGTACTCCGGGCGGTCGCGAGACCGAGCCGCACGCGCGCCGCTCCCGACACCACGCGCCGGTGCCGTCGTCCGTGTCGCTCCGCGATCCTCCTCCTCCGCCGACGCCCGCACCTTTGGCTCTGCCGCTGCCTCGGTCGCCGTCACCCCGCCTACATCTTTTGCTGTGCCCGCGTCGATCTCCACCGGTGCCGCTCCCTCTGCCGCAGCGTCCATTTCGGCTCCAGCGTCCGCCGCTATCCCGCCGTCCGCCACGAACCCCGCGTCCGCCTCGTCAGCCGTTCCCGCGTCGATCACGACCACCACCTTCTCGAGGTCGCCGAGGAGCGCGGTCGCAGCCGGATGGCTTCGGTCGATCGCAAGAACCGCATCGACCTCGGCGCGCGCGCGGCTGGTGGCACCCGATGCGAGCTCGGCTCTCGCGCGCAGCAATCGATAACGAATCCCGTTGGGTGCTCGTTCGGCGGCCTGCACAGCGCTGACCAACCCCGCCTCGAGCTTGTCACCGCGCTCCGCTGCCTGAAGCAGAGAATCGATCCGTGAGAACTCGGCGGTGCGACTGAACGGCATGAGTCGAGCCTTCTCGAGCAACTCGCGCGCGTTCTTTGAATCCCCCAACAGGCGCAGCGCGTCGGCTTCGGCAAGCCTTGCGTCCAGCGACTCCGGGTCGATCATCCGCGCTTGCTCGGCGTGGCTGAGCGCAGCCTCGGCATGAGCGTCGCGAGTGGGCGCGTCGCTATCCGGGTCTGCACCGTCATCGATCGCCTGCGCAGCCAAGGCATGTGCCCGGGCCAACAGAATCAGAAGCCCTGCGTCTTCGTCGCCGCCAGTCTCGAGCGCGCGAGCGTACGAGTCGATCGCGCGTTCGTAGGCCTCTAGGTGATCGGCAGCCAGGGCCATGTCGCCCTCCTCAATCGCGGCCGCCATCCCCTCGGCGGAGGGGCCGAAGCCAAGAATGTCGGCGACCTGCTGCCATCGGGTCGCCACGAGCGCGACGACTCCAACGAGCACGAGGAGCACGAGCCATCGTCCGGGGGACCAGCCGCGGCCGGGAAGCTCAGGGATGTCTTCGTCATCCTCGTAATAACCCGGCGGCGGGGTGCTCCGGTGCCGGGAGATGGTCGGCTCCTCGAATACCGCATCTTCGATTTCGCCCCTACGCGAAGGGGGAGGCGATTCGGGGAGCCTGAGCGAGCCGCGCTCGGAGCCGATCGGTGGCATCGACTCGTCGCCGGTGTCGGGAAGCCGCAGGGAGTCGGAGGCCCTGGCAGAAGGAGCGGCAACGCTCTCGTCCTCGGTCTCAGGGAGCCGCACCGAGTCGGTTGCGGCAGCACCGCGGCTGACCGGCTCGGAGACCTCTGTAGGGGCCGTGTCGGCGTCAATGCCAGTCTCGCCGCTTGCGGCATGCTCTAGGCTCGCCTGGGCCGGCGCTGCGGCTGGCTTGGGAACCGGCACGACGCCCAACAGCGTTGGCTGCCTGGGACGCCTGCCAGGGGGGAGGCTCGAGTCGGAGGTCGAATCGGTCGGGCTGGGCGGCGTCGGGGAGGGGATGCCATCGGGCTCTCCCGAGCCCGCGGCCTGGAAGAAAGTCTCGAGCTCTGGGATCGCGCCGAGCGGCTTGAACTCCTCGTCCCCTCGGGAGATCTGGTCGTCGGGGGTCAATTCGCCCGAGGCGATCCGTCGTTGGAGCTCCCGCAAGGAGTCGATCATGTCGACCATCCCATCCGACCGCAGCAATCGCCACGTGCTCGTTGAACGGTCCGCGTCGTCCTCCGCCTTCGGATAGACTTTAAAGACGTGACCGCAGTTGGTGCACTTCACGCTCGTTCCGCGTCCTGAAAGGAGCGTTTCGTCGAACTCGTACTCAGTGCCGCAGCGCTCGCAAGTGACGTCCATCAGCTGTGACGCAGTCGCCGGAGTCTAGCCGAGCTTTCGGGAATGTCGAAAGGGCCCATAGGCTTCGTCCATCGCTGCGATTGGTCCTCGTGCCGGATTGTTGCTAGTAGAGCGCGGCTGATGCGTCGCGATTTAGCCGCGGTAATCGATCACACCTTGCTCCGCCCCGATGCTGTCCCCCCGGATTTCGAACGGCTCTGCGCGGAGGCTGCTCATTACAACCTCTGCGCCGTATGTGTCAACTCGACCCATGTCCGCCGCTGCTGCCGATTCTTGGGCGGCTCTGGGGTCAAAGTCGTTGCAACAGCAGGCTTTCCGCTTGGGACAGCGAGCGCGATCGCCAAGGCTGCAGAGGCGCGCCAGGCAGTCCGAGACGGGGCCGCCGAGATCGATATGGTTTGTCAGATCGGCGATCTCAAATCCGGCCGGGAGCAGGCATTTATCGAAGACATACGAAGGGTCCTCGATGCAGCCGACGGTCGAGTGGTGAAAGTCATCCTCGAGACCTGCCTTCTCACCGACGACGAAAAGCGCAAGGGTGCCTCCTGGGTTCAGGAAGCGGGCGCGGCGTTCGTCAAAACGTCCACGGGTTTTTCCACCGGAGGCGCCACGGAGAAGGACGTACGCCTGCTCCGACGCGAGGTCGGACCCGATTTCGGGGTCAAGGCTGCGGGCGGAATCCGAGACGCCGAGATGGCGGATAGAATGATCGCAGCCGGGGCGAACCGGCTAGGAACGAGCGCCGGCGTGGCGATCGTGACAGAATCAAAAGAAGAAGAGGCAAGGTATTGAAATGACGGTTCACTCGGTTACAGATGCGACATTCGAGGCGGAGGTGATCCGCTCCGAGCTGCCTGTTCTCGTGGACCTCTACGCGGACTGGTGCCAGCCGTGCAAGCAGCTTTCGCCGATCGTGGCGCAGGTTGCGGAAGAGCTCGCCGGCAAGATCAAGGCGGTGAAAGTCGACGTCGATCGCAATCCGATGGTCGCGCAGACCTTCCGGGCACAGTCGATTCCGATGTTGTTGGTGCTTTATCAGGGCAAGGTGGTCCAGCACCACCTCGGTGTGCTCGACAAGCCCGGGTTACTGCGATTGCTCGAGCCCGTGTTGCCGCGATCCGCCGCAGAAGTGCGCGCCGAGGAGCTGGCTGCATGGCTGGCACAGGGCAAGGCGCTACCCGTGGACATTCGCGATGCTGCATCGTACCAGCGCTTTCGAATTCCAACGGCGATCCACATCCCCGCCGACGAGCTTGCTGGCCGCGCCGACGAGCTTCAACCCTTCGACGGTCGCATTCGAGTGCTTTACGGACGAAGTGATGAGGCGAAGGAGTGGAGCGAGAAGCTGCAGGCCGACGGGGTGCAGGTTGGTTTTCTTTCCGGTGGGTTTCTTCATTGGGAAGCCGATGGGCTCGACGTGGAGCGCGGTTGAAGCGTCCGCTCGAGCTGCTCGTCGATTCCGATGGTGACCGAGTGCCACCCCCCAGAGTTCTTCGCGCGGGCGGCACGACCCTGGTGGTTTTCGACGAGGCCGATGGAAGCGCGTCGAGCCGCTTGGCCCTATGGATGGCCGAGGCAGGCGCGACAGAGGTCGACAAGGAGACCGAGTCCGAGGCAAATCTCCGGACGCTTCGAATCGTGATTCGGGCTCCGGCTCAGACGGCGAAGGCTCGGAAGCGGGCCCGGGCGTTGGAAGCCGCGGCCGATGTCGTGCTCGGCTCGGCTCGGCCCGCATTCGCCAGGCAGCTGGTCGGGGCACTCCTTGGCGATCGATGAGGCCAGCCGTATAGGCGCGCTATGGCCAATCGACTCGCAAACGAGCTCTCGCCCTACTTGAGGCAGCATGCGCACAACCCCGTCGATTGGTACCCGTGGGCCGACGAAGCTCTCGACCGAGCAAAAAAAGAGAAGAAGCCGATTCTGTTGTCGATCGGTTACAGCGCTTGTCATTGGTGCCACGTGATGGAGCGCGAATCGTTCGACGCACCCGACATCGCGCAGCTGATGAATGAGTCCTTTATCAACATCAAGGTCGATCGGGAAGAGCGACCGGACCTCGACAAGGTCTACCAGACCGCGGTCCAGCTCATGACGAGACGGAGTGGCGGTTGGCCGCTCACGGTGTTCCTTACGCCCGACTTGAAGCCATTCTACGGGGGCACGTATTTCCCGCCCGAAGATAGACACGGGATGCCCGGTTTCCCGAAAGTGCTCCAGTCCGTCTCTCGCACTTTTGAAGAGCGGGCTGATGAGGTCGACTCGATTGCAGCCGAGGTAGTCGAGGCACTTCGATCACTCGAGCGGGAAAGCGGCGGCGGGGACGTCGACCGCGAAGCGGCTCTCGTGGCTGCTCGCAAGCTCGACATGCGCTTCGACGATCGTTACGGGGGTTTTGGGGACGCGCCCAAGTTCCCCAACACGATGAGTCTCGACGTCATGTTGCGAGCGTATCGTCGAAGTGGCGACGAGCTCTGGCTGGCGCGGGTGAGACAAGCGGTCGACGCGATGATCGACGGTGGAATCCACGATCACCTAGGTGGCGGATTTCATCGTTACGCGACCGACGCGCGGTGGCGCATCCCTCACTTCGAAAAGATGTTGTACGACAACGCATTGATAGGGCGGCTCTTGGTCGACGTCTGGAGAGTGACCGGGGAGGCTCGGTACCGGGAGACCTGCAACCGGCTGCTCGAGTACGTCGAACGGGAAATGAGCGCCGACGATGGGGGCTTCTACGCGACACAGGACGCCGACAGCGAGGGACGCGAGGGCACCTTTTTCGTCTGGACACCCGAGCAGCTCACAGAGGTCCTGGGGCCTGAGGACGCATCCCTCGCGGCGCGCTACTACGGGGTCGATGAGGCTGGCAATTTCGAGGATGGGACAACCGTGCTTCATCGGACGCGACCGATCGCGGCACTGGCGGAGCAAATGGGCGCGGACGAGGGCATCCTTTCCGACCGCCTCGCGGCCATTCGCCAAAAGCTGTTTGATGCCCGAGAGCTACGCGCCAAACCGTTTCGAGACGAGAAGATCATCGCCTCCTGGAACGGGATGATGGCGGGCACTTTCGCCGAGGGGGGTGCCGCCTTTGGCGAGCCCCGATTCCTCGCGCGGGCGACCCGAGCCTTGGCGTTCCTTCAGACGACGCTTTGGAGCCCACCCTCGCTCGCTCGGATCTCGAAAGATGGGGAGCGCCAGGGGCGCGGCTTCTTGGTCGACTACGCGGAGGTCTCGAACGCGGCCCTCGATCTCTACGAAGCGACCTTCGAGGAGGTTTGGGCCGATTGGGCGCGGGATCTCGCCGAGGCTGCGATCGACAAGTTCTGGGACGAGGGGCAGGGGCTTCTGTACTTCGCCGAACAAAGCGACGATCTAGTGCTCCGAAGCGAAGACAATGTCGATTCGGAGGTGCCCTCGGGGAGCTCGAGCATGCTGCGCGCGCTAATGCGTCTCGATGCTCTCTTTCAGGGCGGGCCGTACCGCGCGGTCGCGGATCGCGTTCTCGCACGGCGGGGCGCCTCGGCAGTTGCGAATCCATTTGGCTACGGATACCTGATCGGTGTCGTCGACCAGTGGGTTCGCGGCCCGTGTCACGTGCTGTTCGTCGGTGATCGAGACGATGAACCAGAGCTGCGTGCTTTGGCGAACGCAGCACGCTCGACCTTCGTGTTGGATCGCATGCTGACCAGCGCTGAAAAAGGCGCAGACAACGCACGACGGCTGATTGGGCAAGTCCCGACCCGGACGGGAGCGTATGTCTGCCGAAATCAAACGTGCTTGCCGCCGATCGAAGACCCACAGGAGCTGCGCAGGGCGCTCGAGGAGAGCTGAGGCTCGACTTGCGCCGCTTCGGGTAACAGCTAGGTTGCCGCGGCAATCCTGTTTTCGAGGTCGATTTCATGGCGCAGATGCCGGAGTACATTCCTGGGCTTGCTGGCGTTCCGGCGGCGCGAACGAGCATCTGCCTCATCGACGGAATCGAGGGCAAGCTGCAGTATCGGGGCTATCCGATCGAGACTTTGGCGGAGCAATGCAGCTTCGAGGAGGCGGCCTATCTGCTCCTGTTTGGGAAGCTTCCCACCGTTCATCGGCTCGATGAATTTCGCGAGCAACTGATCGCGGAGCGCGGTCTGAAGTTCCGCATCATCGATCTGCTCAAGACGCTGCCGGAGAGGGGGCACCCGATGGATGCGCTCACAGCGGCCGTCGCGGCGATGGGTATGTTCTATAAGGGTGACCACATCGAAGACCTCGAGTTTCGCCGGCTGAGCGTGATTCGCCTGGTCGCGAAGCTGCCGACCATCGTCGCAGCCTGGCACCGTATCCGGCGGGGCGACGATCCGATCAAACCCAGTACCGAGCTGAGTCACGCCGCAAACTTTCTCTACATGCTCGAAGGCGAGGTGCCAACGCGACTGGCTGAGCGGGTATTCGATGTCGCGCTCATCCTTCACGCCGAGCACTCGATGAACGCCTCCACATTCACGGCGCGAGTGACCGGGTCGACCTTGACCGACCCGTATGCCGTCGTTGCCTCGGCGATCGGAAGCCTGGCTGGTCCCCTGCACGGCGGGGCCAACGAGCAGGTCCTGACGGCGCTCGAAAGCATCGAAGACCGCTCACCGCACGCTGTGCGAAGGTGGGCCGAGGACAGGCTCGCGCGAAAAGAAAAGATCATGGGCTTCGGGCATCGCGTGTACAAGGTCAAAGATCCGCGGGCGACCATTCTCCAAGGCCTCGCGACGGAGCTGTTCCGCAAGTTCGGCGCCACGCCGGATTATGACCTGGCGGTCGAGCTCGAAGGGCAGATGACTGACCTAGTCGGAAGCAAGGGCATTTATCCCAACGTCGACTTCTACAGCGGGATCGTCTATCAAAAGCTGGGAATTCCGATCGACCTCTTCACACCGGTTTTCGCCATTTCGAGGGTCTCAGGCTGGCTGGCGCACCTGCTCGAGCAGCTCGAGGGCAATCGCATTTTCCGTCCGAGCCAAATCTGGATCGGCGAAGCTGACCGGACCTTCGTGCCGATCGACGAGCGAGGTTGAAGCCGACCCGGCTACTGACTGCAGTTTGGAAGTCGTCCGTCGGCGAGCTCCACGTTGAGGCGCAGTCGTTTCTTGGCCTTCGGCGTCATGTACAATTTGCAGTCCGCTCCGACGATGACGGCCTCTGCGGGGTATGCGATGCGCTTGAGCATCTTCAGTGCCTTCTCGGGACCGAGGACGAAAGCCGCGGTGCTCAAAGCGTCTGCGTAGATGCCTTCCGCGGTCATCACGGTGACCGAAAGAGACTCGGTCGCCGGGCGGCCCGTGTTCGGGTCGATGATGTGGTGCCAGCGTTGGCCCGCCCCATCGAAAACTGCGTGCTCGTAGTCGCCAGACGTGGAAAACGACGCGCCTGTCGATTCGAGGGCCGCGAAATACTTCTCGGGGTCACGCGGATGTTGGATGCCGACACGCCAGGGACGCCCATCGCGGAGGCCGTGTACTTGAACCTGGCCGCCCCCGAAGATCATGTAGTTCTCGACCCCACCGCCACGAAGGATTGCGCCCGCTTGATCGAGCGCGTACCCCTTCGCGATCCCCCCGGTTCCGATAGCCATCCCCCGCTTGCGTAAGTACACGGTGTCGTAGCGCTTACTGACTCTGATCTTTTTGTAGTCGATCAAGGCCAGCCGTGACTTGATATCGGCCTGGCTGGGGATCTTCACGCTCTCCGGTCGGAAGTCGTAGAGGCCCCAAAGCGCGGCCCACGAAAGATCGAATGCGCCGCGCGACCACATCGATACGTCCAAACCCGCATCGATCACGCGGAGGGTGTCGTCACCAACCTTGACCGACCGCTTTCCTGCAGATGCGTTGATCTTCGAGATGTCGCTCTCGTCGCGCCACTCCGACAGTACGTTCTCCAAGCGTTCGATCTCCTCGAACGCACGCCGAATGACCGCCTCGGCGTTCGGGGGTGGCGCATCGACCTGAATGCGAAAGACCGTGCTCATCATGGGTCGCGTCCGGGTGAGAAGCTGCGGGGGGTTCTCATTGGGCCGTTCGACCGCGGGAGCTCGCCGGCTCTCGGCATCCGTGTTTTCGCAGCCGGCCGCCAGCACGATCACGGCGATTGCCAAAGCTGCTCGAAGTGACCCCTTCGACACGGCGCAACTGTCGTCGTGAACTCGTCACCCGTCAACCCGGCTTGCGCTTTCATGCATGATTGGTACTGCTCAACCATGGCTTTGGGGTCAGGGGTGCGTTCCGCTTGCTTCGCTTTGGTACTGGCCTGTCTTTCAGTGGCTCCAGTCGAGAGCGCTTTTGCGTTTGGCGAAGGGACCGAGGTGGAAATGGTGTCGCTGGACCTAGGACGAGGTGACGCTGGCAGCCAGTCGGTCACCGAGCGCCTCGCATGGGAGGTCCGCAAGAGGAGCAGCGTCGAGCCGAAGCTCGACCCCGGGCGCGCGCGACTCGCCGACGAGTCGCTCTTTCGCAGCCCTTTCGTCTACTGGCGTGGCAGCGACGAGTTCCCGCCGTTGAGTGACGAGTCGGTCGACTCGCTCCAGCGCTACGTGCATCGGGGCGGGTTCATTTTCATCGATGACGCCTCTGGAGGCGGGGAGGGATTCGATCGAGCGGTGCGTCGAGAGTTGCTCCGGGCGTTTCCCGCGAATCCGCTCAAACCGATCCCCGACGACCACACGATCTACCGCTCGTTCTACTTGCTGCGCCGGCCCGTGGGCCGACTCGAAGGCCCCGACTTCTTGGAGGGGATCAACTACGGCGACCGCATCGCGATCGTGTACAGCCGGCACGACATCGGAGGAGCGCTCCAACGCGAAAAGATCGGGGCGTGGAGTCAAGCCGTTGTCCCAGGCGGCGAGCCACAACGCGAAAATGCGATCCGCTTGGCGATCAATATCGTTCTTTACGCTTTATGCACGGACTACAAAGACGACCAAGTTCATGCTCCCTTCATCATGCGGCGACGGGGCTCGGGGCTCTGAGGGTTGTCGGTGGAAGATTGGCACTGGCAGCTGGGAATCGCGGGCGGCGCAACCACGGCGTGGGTCGTCGGCCTTACGCTCCTGATCCTTTGGCTTCTCGAGCTCCGGTCGATTCGCGGTGAAGGCAACGCGTTTCGCAGACTCACGCTCGGCGCCCTCGGCGGCCTCAGCATTTTGGCGATCTACGCCCTCGCACTTCAGGTCACGCTCGTTCGCGAAGCCTTTGAAGAAGTCGCGGGTGGAACGGCGCTGCTCATCGACAATTCGCGAAGCATGACGCTCTCGGGTTCGAGTGGTGAACGTAGCGACGCTGTCCGGGCGCTGATTCGAAAGTGGCAAGGCGACGACCGGGTCGAGCCACTCGTCTATCGCTTTGGGTCGGAGACAAGGGCTGCGATTTGGAGCGACCTGGCAGACACATATGATCCGACTGACGATACGACGAACATCCGAGAGGCGCTGAGCACCGTTCTGCAGAGGGACGCCGAGCAGGAGCTCGGCTCGCTGGTCGTGATTACCGACGGAGCAGATCCGCGTTTTCGAGCCGACACACTGTCACTCGACGCATCCGCGCCTGCGATACACGCGGTAGTGATCGGCGGGGATGACCGACTGGATGATCAAGCGATCATCTCGCTTCGAGCGGATTCGACTGCGTACGTAGGAGTGCCTGCCGTGATTCGCGCCGACGTGCGAGCGGTGGGGCAGCTTCGTCGCAAAGACCTCAGCGTCCAACTCTGGCACGAGGGACAGTTGATTCAAGAGCAGTGGGCGGCCCTGGATGCCACGGGAAAAGGAGACCTGGCTTTCGAGGTCATGCCAAAGCGTCCCGGACGGGCGCTGTATCGCCTCGCGATACCGACACATGCAGAGGACCAGGTACCGCAGAACAACCAGCGTGCGGCGTTGCTTCGGGTAGGGCGAGACCGAATTCGCGTGTTGCTGGTCGCGGGTCGCCCGAGCTGGGACGTGCGCTTCTTGCGTGACTTTCTGAAACGAGACGGCTCGATCGACCTGATCTCGTTCTTCATCCTCCGGGCTCCGAGCGACCTGACTTCCGCAGCGACCGACGAGCTCGCCCTGATCCCTTTTCCAACCGACGAGCTATTTCGGGAGCATCTGGGTAGCTTCGATGTAGTGATTTTTCAAAACTTCGACTTCGCTCCCTACGAAATGGAGGCCTACCTTCCGCGGATTCGAGACTACGTGAGGCGCGGTGGGTCGTTCTTGATGATCGGGGGCGATCATTCGTTCTCGCTCGGAGGGTATTCAGGAACCCCGATCGAGCAGGTGTTGCCGGTCAAGCTGCCAGCAGGAGGGGGCGTCGTCGCGGGAAGCTATCGGCCTCGGCCGAACCGGCAGCTGATCCGACACCCGATCGTCGCGCTCGGGCCTGATCCGAGTCTCACTCGGCGGACGTGGCAAGCGCTGCCGCCTCTTCATGGAGCGAACATCATCGCTGGAGTCAAGCAAGGCGCGCAGGTCCTGCTCCAACACCCCCGGGCGCGTGTCCCAAGTGGGATGCGCTTTCCCATTCTGGTCGTAGGAGAGGCGGATCGGGGGCGAGTGGCCGCGATGACCGCCGACGCATCGTGGAGGTGGCGGTTCGCCAGCGACGATGCAACCGTGGGATCGGACGAGTACGAGCTGTTTTGGGATCGCCTCATCCGTTGGCTCACGCGTGACCCTCTACTCGAGCCAGCGCGAATTTCGACGGACCGCGATCGCTACGGGATCGGCGCACCCGTCATCGTCTCCGGCTTGTTGCGAGACGAGCGGTACCGATTGATCGCGAACAAGAAGGTTTCGCTCCGCATCGAGCCGGCGGAGGAAGAAGGCGCAGCTGCGGTGGTCGCGCAGACCAATCCGGATGGCCAGGTCCGTGGGACTTTGCAAGGGCCGACCGACGCGGGTGCCTACGAGGTGAAAGTGATGGTCGACGGCGAAGAGATCGCCGACGAAGTATTCTTGGTCGAGGAAAGCGGCGACGAGCTAGCGAATCTAGAGGTGATTTCCACCGAGCTCGAGGCAGCTGCGCAGCAAACCGGCGGCAAGGTCTTCCTTTCGGTCGGCGATGTTCCCCCGCTTGCGGAGCTCGCGGCCACGACGCGCAAGACGGCCGGGTTGATTTCCAAGCAGCCGTTGCTGAATCCGCTTTATTTGTTCTTCACACTCGTCGTCCTCGCGTCGACCTGGGTACTCCGCCGCCGTTGGGGTCGGCGCTAGTCGTCGGAGATCGCCGGAAACGAAGCCGCTTTTCCCTCTTCTGAAGTGGGGTGAGGGCACGCGCTGGACTTCGCCCCGGCTCATCCTAGAAATAGTCGTCCCGCCCATGCAGCCCACCAAGTTACGCGGCGCCCGTACGCACAATCTTCGCTCCATCGACCTCGATATCGACCCTGGGACCTATCTCGCGATCGTCGGGCCCTCGGGTGCGGGGAAGTCTTCGCTGGCTTTTCGCACGCTCTACGCGGAGGGGCAGCGGCGGTACGTCGAAAGCTTCAGCGCCTACGCGCGGCAGTTCCTCGAGCGCCTTTCACGCCCGCCCGTCGATGAGCTCGACCCGGTTCCCGTGGGGATCGCCGTCGACCGACAGGCCCCCGTCCGAACCAGTCGCTCGACGGTCGGTACGATGACCGAGATCGCCGACTACGCGAAGCACCTATGGGCCCATGCGGCCGAGCTTCATTGCCCGACCTGCGATGCGATCGTCCATCGCGATGCGCCAACGCGTGCCGCTGAGACGGTCATGAAGGAGTTGGTGGGCAAGAAGCTGCTCGTCACATATCCCGTCGCGGTAGCTGACCGAGAGCACTTCTTAGGCGTTCGAGAATCGCTTTTGCGGGACGGGTATCGCCGCGTCCGATTGAAAGGAAAAGTGAGCGACCTCGACGACGTGCGTCCGAGTGATGTGACCAATGGACGAAGCAGCACCCTCCACGTCGTCGCAGATCGCACCGTAGCGCGTCCGCGAGATCGGAGCCGGCTCGTCGAGGCCATCGAGGCAGCCATGAAGCGGGGGACCGGCCATGCCACCGTATGGACGGCGAGCGGTGAGGAGCTCGGTTTTTCCGAGGGCCTTCACTGTCCGACTTGCGACCGCCCTTTTCGGCGCGCGACGCCGGGTTTGTTCAGCTTCAACAGCCCAATTGGAGCCTGCGAGACGTGTCGCGGCTTCGGACGAACGATCGAGATCGACCTCGATCGCGTGATTCCGGACTACGATCTTTCGATCGAGGACGGTGCGATCCGAGCGTGGCAGGGCAAGGCGACGACCTGGGAGCGAAAAGAGCTTCGCAAGAACGCCCAGAAAGCGGGTGTGCCTCTGGGTGTTCCGCTTCGTGACTGGAGCCCCGCACACATTGCCTGGTTGTTGGAAGGCGATGAGCTTGGATACCCAAAGGGCTGGTGGGGAATTCGAAGTTGGTTTCAATGGATGGAATCGCGCGCATACAAGATGCACGTTCGTGTGTTCTTGTCTCGTTATCGAAAGTACGAGACCTGCAAAGACTGTAATGGCACCCGCCTGAAGCCTGAGGCACTGGCTTGGCGAATCGACGACCTCAACTTGCCGGACCTCTACGCGCTTCCCTCGTCAGACGCCCTTGCGTTCTTGGAGCGCCAGGAAAACCGGTTTGCAGGGGATGCCGGGGCGACGCTGCTGTGGCGCGAAGCGATCGGCCGTTTGCGAGCCCTCCACGACGTCGGGCTCGGGTACCTCTCTCTCGACCGCACCTCGAGAACGCTCTCCGGGGGCGAAACGCAACGAGTCGCGCTGACGAGCGCCTTGGGCGCCACGCTCAACGGCGCGATGTTCGTATTGGATGAGCCGACGGTGGGGCTTCATCCACGGGACGTCGAACGGTTGCTCGGTGTCGTGCGCGCTCTGGCGAAAGACGAAAACGTCGCTGTCGTCGTCGAACACGACCCCGAGATGATCCTCGGCGCAGACCGCGTGGTCGAGCTCGGACCCGGCGCAGGCGAAAACGGAGGCGAGATCGTGTTCGATGGAACGCCTGCTGCCCTCCGGCGCGCAAAGACCGCGACCGGGGCGGCTCTCCAGCTCGACGGAGCGGTCGTCCGGCCACGCCGTGAGCCCAAGGGTTGGCTGGAGCTGAGGAACGCCTCGGGACACAACCTGTGCGATGTCGACGTTTCGTTTCCGCTTGGGGTCATGACCTGCATCACCGGCGTGAGTGGGTCGGGAAAGAGCAGCCTCGTTCTCGAAACTCTGCTTCCTGCCGTGCAACGGCGGCTGGGTGTCAAGTCCGAGCAGGCACCGCTCGAGCACGCGAGCTTGGCCGGCTTCGAGTCCCTGAAGGGCGTGGTCGGTGTCGATCAGGCACCGCTTGGACGCACATCGCGCGGCAATGCCGCAACCTATCTCAAAATCTGGGACATTTTTCGAAAGCGCTTCGCGGCACGGCCCCTCGCCAAGGAGAGGGAATACAAGCCTGGGTTTTTTTCGTTCAACGTCGAAGGCGGCCGCTGCGAGGCGTGTCGGGGCGATGGAGCCGAGACCGTGGAAATGCAGTTCTTGGCAGACGTGGTCTTTTCGTGCCCGGAATGCGGCGGCATGCGATTCATCGGGCCGGTTCTCGACGTCGAATACATGGGGCTCAATGTCGCGCAGGCGCTTCAACAGACCGCACACGAAGCTTCAAAGCGCTACAGCGACGACGTGTTGATTCACCGCGCGCTCGCGCCGCTGCTAGACGTCGGGCTCGGGTACCTTCGGCTCGGACAGCCCCTGAACACGTTGTCGGGAGGCGAGGCGCAGCGCCTCAAGCTCGCCGAGGCGCTGCTCCGTGCGTCGCCAGGCTCTCTTTTGGTTTTCGACGAGCCCACTGCCGGTCTGCATGCGAACGACGTTCAGCCGCTACTTCGGGTGCTTGATGGGCTCGTCGAGCGCGGCGACACCGTGGTCGTCGTCGAGCACGACATGCAGGTCGCGGCTCATTCGGACTATGTGATCGATCTCGGGCCTGGTGCGGGGGCGGAAGGAGGGCGCATCGTGGCGAATGGTGTCCCTGAAACGGTCGCGAAGCGCAAGCGTTCGCAGACTGCCCCCTACCTGGCACGGGCGATCGGTGGCGAGCCCTCGACGAAGACCAGGCAGCGGCGCAAGAAGTCAACCCCGCTGAGAAGCCACGACCAGAAGATCAAGATCGCTGGTGCCCGGGAGCACAATCTCAAGAACGTGACCGTTCAGATCCCGCGCGATCAACTCGTGGTGCTCACGGGACCGAGTGGAAGCGGCAAGAGCACGCTGGCCTTCGACGTTTTGTTCGCGGAGGGTCAGCGGCGTTATCTCGAAACGCTTTCACCCTACGCTCGGCAATACATGCCCCAGCTTCCGCGGCCCTCGGTCGACCAGGTTCTCGGGGTTCCACCGAGCGTGTCACTCGAGCAGCGGCTGACCCGGGCAGGCGCCAACTCCACGGTTGCGACAGTGACAGAGGTTTCGCACTATTTGCGGCTGATCTGGGCCCGTATCGGGGTGCTTCACTGTGTAGATTGCGAGGTGCCGATCGCGGCGCGTCCGGTGTCCGCGCTCGTCCGCGATGTCCGGAAGGGATTCGCCGGTAAGAACGTCACGATCTTGGCGCCCGTGGTGCGGGGACGAAAGGGGATTCATCGTGAGCTCCTCGCCAAAGCGCGGCGCGACGGCTTCACCGAAGCGCGGATCGACGGTCAGCTCAAGGCCCTGAAGCCGGGTATGAAGCTCGACCGGTACGTCGAGCACGACATCGAGCTGGTCGTCGGCAAGGCCCGCGTCACAAGTAAAGAACTCGTCGAGATTCTCGAGAGAGCGCTCCGCGTTGGCGGAGGCGCGGCATGGGTCCAAGCTGGCAACAAACAGGTTCAGCTGTCGAGCAAGCAGGCCTGCCCGAGTTGTGGGCGTGGCTACCCCGAGCTCGATCCCCGCTTCTTTTCGTTCAATACCCGCCAAGGGCAGTGCCCGGAGTGCGAAGGGCGCGGCGAGATCGTCAAAAAGAAATGGCGAGGCCGGCGTCGGAAGCGCGCCGAAGAGCGGCGCTCGTGCGACGTTTGCGATCAGACCCGTCTCTCTCCACTGGCGCGGGGGGTCACGGTCGATGACATGCAGATCACCGCGCTTTTCGAACAAAGCGTCTCGGAGGCGATGCAAACCCTTCGAGCGATGCGCCTCGGCCGACGGGAGGCGACCATCGCCAACACGCCACTCCAGGAGGCCCTCAGGCGCCTGAGTTTCCTCGAACAGGTCGGCCTCGGTTACCTCGGGCTCGGCCGCGCTGCCAACGCGTTGAGCGGCGGCGAAATGCAACGCGTCCGCCTGGCGGCACAACTAGGAAGTGGTCTGACCGGCGTGCTGTATGTGTTGGACGAGCCGACGATCGGTCTTCATCCCCGCGACACGGGCCAACTTCTTCGAGCATTGCGGGGTCTCGTAAGACGAGGAAACTCCGTTTTGGTCGTGGAGCATGACGCCGATACCATTCGAGCCGCGGACCACGTGATCGACATCGGACCGGGGGGTGGCAAGCATGGGGGGAGAGTGATCGCCCAGGGGTCGCTCACGCAGATGCAGGACTCGGTGACTGCCGAAGCGCTCGCCCGACCGCCGACGGTGCCTGGCTTCCGGCGCCCGACCAAAGAGGCGTCTTGGTTGGCGCTCTCCAGTGTGACCCATCACAACCTGAAGAATCTCGACGTTCGTTTCCCCCTCGAGCGCTTCGTCGCGGTGACCGGCGTGAGTGGCTCCGGAAAGAGCTCTCTAGTTCGGGAGGTGCTCCTTCGAGCGACGCGCGATGCGCTTGGTCTGGTCAACGACGTGCCCACGGGCGCAATGAAACGAATCGACGGCTTCGAACGCCTCAACCGTGCCATCGAGGTCGACCAAAGCCCCATTGGACGCACGCCACGCTCGGTGCCCGCCACCTACATCGGGATTTGGAACCTGGTGCGCAAGCTTCTTGCCGGCACCCCCGAAGCTCGTGCTCGAGGGTACGGCCCAAGTCGGTTTTCGTTCAACGTGGAAGAAGGTCGATGCCCCGAATGCAAGGGGCAAGGTGCCATTCACGTCGAGATGGCGTTTCTTCCCGACGTCGATATTCCGTGCGAGACCTGCAACGGTTTTCGGTTCACCCCGGAGACTTTGGAGGTGCGGTGGCAGGGATTGAACGCCGGCGAGCTTCTCGACCTCGAGGTATCCGAGGCCGTCGATGTGTTTTCGCCCGTGAAGTCGATTCGCGAGCCTCTCAAGTTGCTGGTGGATCTCGGACTTGGCTATCTTCATCTCGGCCAAGCTTCGAACACCTTGAGCGGAGGGGAAGCCCAGCGTATCAAGTTGGTATCCGAGCTGGCGGCGGGGCTCAATACCGGCCCAACTTTGTATGTCATGGACGAGCCCACAACGGGGCTTCACCGCGATGACGTCGAACGGCTGCTCGGGGTCCTTCAGCGTTTGGTGGAGCGAGGGGACACGGTGGTCGTGATCGAGCACCATCCCGACGTAATGCTGGCCGCCGATTGGATCGTCGACCTCGGCCCTGAAGGTGGCGCGGGCGGCGGTCGCGTAGTTGCAAAGGGCACACCGGAGACCATCGCCAAGCGCAAGCGCAGCCACACCGGGAAAGTCCTGCGACGCGAGCTGGGGTAGCGAAACGAAGCCTAGCCGTCGCAGCCTCGGGATCGCCCCTTCTCGCGTGTGCCTTGGCTAGGTTTCCGCATGGCTTTCCCACCATCGGGGGAGGTCCACGATGGAATCCAAGACCGCCTCTGGCCGTATGTCACCGTCCAAGTCGATCGGGCGGAACTTCCCGGTGCGGACGAGGATGCCAGTGAGGCCGACGGCCTGTGCACCGCCAACGTCCGCACGAATGTCGTCCCCGATCATCACAACCTCTGCTGGAGAGATTCCAAGCTTTCCTACTGCGGCTTCGAAGAAATCGTGGGCCGGTTTGCCCATCACCGTGGCCTCGCAGTCGGCCGCATGCTCGAGGGCCTTGATGAAGGGGGCGACGTCCAAGACCAGGCCGTCGTCTCCTTGGGCGTAGCGAGACATACCTAATGCGACCAGGACCGGTCGAGATGGCGCCATGAGCAGGCGAAAGGCCCGATTGAGCGTTGCGAAATTCCATGCGTCGCCGATATCGCCAATGACCACACTGCCTGCGCCCTGTTCGGCCCCCTCGTCTAGAATCTCCAGCCCTGCGAAATCCTGCCGTGTCGCTTCTCGAACGAAAAGCGCGAGCGGCGTCGCGTTGCGCTTAGAAAGGTACTCGCGTGCGGCAACCGGTGGCGCAAAGATCTGCTCCGCCGACACCGACAGTCCCATCGCGTCGAGCCGCTCGACGAGCGCGCTTCTAGGTTTAGAACTCGTGTTGGTGACGAACAGGTGGGGGATTTGCCGCCGTTCACACCACTGGAGCGTCTCGACGGCCCCATCGATGACAGAATCCGCCTCGTACAGGACTCCGTCGAGGTCGAAGAGAAGTGCCCGCATAGCAACACCAGCTCCGGGTTCGTCGCTCACTATAGGCGCCGGCGGGGCGAACGTCACAGGCACGAACGCGCAACTTTTGCACTACCGGCGCGCGCTCCCTGTCGGGCATCCTAACCGCATGAGCACGCTTGGAGAACGCGATGCAAGACGCGCCCGATATCGCACGTTTATCCTGATCACGATTTGCTTATCGGGCGCCTGCAAGGAATCCGGTCACGAAGCGGCCAGCGATTGCGCACAGGCGCAAGGTCTGATCGGCAAGGGAATCGCTCGCTTCGCCCCAAGCGATGTCGAGTGCGAATCACTGCCGGCTTCAATGGCTTTCGTCGAGCCTCGGCTCATCACCGCAAACGTCCCCGATTCCTGGGCGACCGTCCCCGTCTTCAGCACGTCCGGCGCGCGCCGCTTTGCGTCGATCGCGATTGCCGAAGGAACGAGTCTCTACGGCACGGGAGAAACTGCCGGCCCGCTCCTTCGCAACGGGCGGGTGACAGAGGTGTCGACGATGCAGCCGTTTCGCTCGGAGCCGCCACCCGGGCTCTCCTCCCTCGAGTACGACGATGCTACGCCGAATCTCTATCAGGCTCACCCGTGGGTTCTGGGGGTGCGTGCTGACGGCTCCGCTTTTGGCGCGCTGGCGGACACGACATACCGACTACGTATCGACCTGACGGCCGGTATTGCCTTCAGCGCCGAAGAACCGTTTCCGGTGATCGTGATCGACGGAGCCTCGCCCCAAGAGGTTCTGAGACGGCTCGGCGAGCTGACAGGAACGATCGAATTGCCGCCCCTGTGGGCGCTTGGCTACCAGCAGGCCCGATGGTCCTACTTCCCGGATGCACGCGTGCGACAAATCGCTGAC
>JBFICQ010000040.1:0-18567 GCA_041581895.1 Polyangiales bacterium
TGGAACTACCCGTGGCTCACGTCTGTGAACGCTCTTGCGCCGGCGCTGGTGGCGGGCAACACGGTGGTGCTCAAGCATTCGGAGCAGACCCCTTTGGTCGCCCAACGGATCGCGGATGCCGCGGTCGAAGCACAGCTTCCCGAAGGCGTTCTTCAGGTTCTGTACCTAGACCACGATCGCGTGCGAGACGTGATCAGCGACTCACGGGTGGGTTTCGTGGCGTTCACGGGCTCGGTCGAAGGAGGCCGCGCCATCCAGCAAGCTGCGGCGGATCGATTCATCGGGGTCGGGCTCGAGCTTGGAGGCAAGGACCCGGCCTATGTCTGCGAGGACGCCGACATTGCACGAACTGCCGCGGATCTGGTCGACGGCGCCTTCTACAATGCGGGCCAGTCCTGCTGTGCCATCGAGCGAATCTACGTGCACCGCGACGTTTACGAACCCTTCATCGAGGCGTTCGTGGCCGAAACGAGGAAGCTGGTCTTGGGAGACCCGCGCGACCCAGTGACCACGCTTGGTCCCGTGGTTCGGATCCGCAATGCCGAGGCGATTCAGGCGCAGATCGACCAGGCCCTCGCAGCCGGAGCTCGGTCGCTGCTCGACCCAAGCGCTTTTCCAGAATCGAGTCGAGGGCTCCCCTACATGCCACCCACTGTGCTGGTGGACGTCGATCACCGCATGCCGATCATGCGCGAGGAGACCTTCGGCCCCGCGATTGGAGTGATGCGCGTAGCCGACGACACCGAAGCGATCGGGTTGATGAACGATAGCCAGTACGGGCTCACGGCATCGGTCTGGACCGACGACTTGGAGCGCGCACAGGAGATCGGAGGACGTGTCGAAACCGGGACGTGGTTCATGAATCGTTGCGACTACCTCGACCCCGAGCTCGCATGGGTTGGCGTCAAAAACTCGGGACGCGGCTGTAGCCTCTCGACGCTGGGCTATGCGCAACTCACGCGGCCGAAGTCGTTTCATCTACGCCATGCACCGGGATAGCCTGGCCATCGTTCAGTAGGTCGCTATAGTCCGGCGCGATGAAGCCCGCTGTCCTCCGCTGTAGTCACGTCACCAAGCGCTACGGCAACTTCACTGCGCTCGAAGACCTGTCGTTGGAGGTGTACGAGGGAGAAATCTTCGCGCTCCTCGGACCCAATGGCGCCGGAAAATCGACGTTGATCCACTGCATCACCGGGCTTTCCAAACAAAGCGAGGGCACGATCGAGGTCTTGGGATTCGACACGCTTCGCGACTTCCGAACGACGCGCCGGCTCGTCGGCCTGGTTCCGCAGGAGATCAACTACGACCCGTTCTTTACACCGCTCGAAAGCCTCATGATTCAAATGGGCTTAATGGGGGTCGAGCCAGATCCCGAACGAGCCGAGGCCCTCCTGCGAACGTTCGCACTCGACGAAAAAAGGGACGCCTACACGCGAACGCTTTCCGGCGGCATGAAACGCCGACTGCTGGTCGCCAAAGCATTGGTCCATCAACCGAGGCTTCTGTTCCTCGACGAGCCGACGGCCGGGGTCGATGTCGAGCTTCGAAGAGAGCTTTGGCACGAGGTCCGAGAGCTTCGGGCCGCCGGCACCACCATCGTGCTGACGACGCACTACATCGAAGAAGCCGAGCAACTCGCAGACCGAATCGGCGTCATCCACAGGGGCGAGCTGTTGCTCGTCGAGGGTCGCGAAAGCCTTCTCGAACGCCACGATGGGCGTCCGCTCGAAGACATTTTCGTGGAGCTGATCCGCCGGGCCGATGGGAGGCATGCTGCGTGAATCGCGTCGCCCTCAAGACACTCTTCATCAAGGAGATTCGACGGTTTGCCAAAGTGTGGATGCAGACCGTGCTCAGCCCGTTGATCACCACGAGCCTCTATTTCCTGGTCTTCGGCGTCGCCCTCGGCTCTCGTCTCAGAGAGATCTCCGGCGTCCCATACATTCAGTTCGTGGTGCCAGGGCTCGTTATGATGACCATGGTGCGCGACTCGTTCTTGAATACCTCCTCGAGCTTGTTTCAGTCGAAGATCAATGGGACGATCACGGATCTCTTGGTCGCGCCGATTGGCGCGTCCGAAATGCTGCTCTCGTATGTTGGCGCGGCGATGTGCCGCGCCGTGATCACGGGCACCTTGGTGCTGGTCGTGGCGCTCTTCTTCACGTGGTTTCCGTTGTACGACGTGGGTTGGACCCTCTTTTTCACGGTATTTGTCCCAGCGACCTTTGGACTGCTGGGGATCGTATCTGCGCTCTGGGCCGAGAAGTTCGATCACCTCGCGATCTTCCCGAACTTCGTGCTGCTGCCGCTGGCCTTTCTCGGAGGCGTCTTCTATTCGATAGACCTATTGCCCGAGCCATGGAACTCGATCAGCCGTCTCAACCCACTGCTCTACATGGTGAATGGCCTCCGATTCGGTTTTCTCGGCGTCGCCGACGTATCCCCAGTCGCAAGCGCCATCGTGGTCCTGATCTCGTTCGTGGCGCTGCTCGTGACGGCGGGCACTCTACTCCAACGTGGCTATAAGCTGCGCACCTAGCCATCGTTGATTGCCTCACAAAATCGGGGTAGGACGCGGAGGCGTCGGATGTCGACTCGGAGCACTTACTTCTCGGATCCCGAGGCCCGCGCGTTCCTTCAAAAACGCGTTGCGGCCTTTGGTCTCATCGGAACGCTTCTCGGCGCTACGGCGCTGCTCTTTCGCGTGATCATGGGGCTCTTGTTCGGCTTTCTCGAGGAGGAGCTTCGAAATCCGAGCTTCATCCTGCACGCGCTCTCCATCCTGCCCCTTCTCGCGATCTGGCTCATCTGCCGCCGAGGAGAGCTCAAGCTGATCACCATCGGGGTGGTCGAGTATGCAGGGCTATTCGGAGCGAGCGTCGGTTACATCGGAATGGGGATGAACATCCGCCCCGAAGTCGGCGCCGACACGATCACCGCCTTCATCTTGGCCCTGATGCTGTTTGCTCGAAGCGTGTTCGTGCCGAGCTCGGCCAGACGTACGGCGATCCTCGGATTCTTGATCGGGATCCCGCTCGTGGCAGCCATGTACGTGCACTATCTCTCGGTGGATCTCGACCTCTGGCGTCGCTTCGGCTTCGACAGCACAGGGCTTTCCAAACAACGCGTAGCCACCTCCCAAGCGGTGATCACGATCATGTGGTGGACGCTGACGGTCGGCCTTGCAGGCCTTGCGTCCCGCGTCATTCATCGGCTGCGCGAGGAGGTGAGTGACATTCAGAGCCTCGGTCAATACCAACTCGAACGAAAGCTCGGCGAGGGGGCGATGGGCGTCGTCTACGAGGCGACTCACGGCATGTTGAAGCGTCCGACCGCAATCAAACTCTTGAGGCCCGAGATCGCCGACCCCGAGGCGCTCGACCGCTTCCGCCGAGAGGTCCAGCTCACCGCGAAGCTCACCCATCCCAATACCGTCACGATCTACGACTATGGCCGCACGCCCGACGGGCTCTTTTATTACGCGATGGAGCTCTTGACGGGGGCGACGCTCACTCAGGTGGTCGAAGCCGTAGGCCCTCAACCCGTCGCGCGCATCGTTCACATCTTGCGCGATGCGGCGCTAGCGCTCGACGAGGCACACCAGGTAGGTCTGATTCACCGCGACATCAAACCGAGCAACATCATGTTGGCGCGCCAAGGCGGTGTGCCAGACGTGACCAAGGTGCTCGACTTCGGCCTCGTCAAGAACCTCGGCGCGATCGATGATCTCGAGCGCACGAACACGCTCTCGATCAAGGGCACGCCGCACTACTTGAGCCCCGAAGCAATCCAGGATCCACAGGGCATCGACGGCCGCAGCGATATCTACTCGCTTGGAGCAGTTGGTTACTACCTCTTGTCCGGGCGTCACGTGTTTGATGGGAAGACGATCCTCGAGGTGTGCATGCATCACTTGCACACCAAGCCGGTTCCGCTTCGCGAGGTTTGCGAGAACGAGCCGCCGGTACAGCTCGAGGAGCTCATCTTCGGATGCTTGGCGAAGTCTCAGGGCGATCGCCCGGCATCCGGCCAGGAGCTTGCCAGTGCGCTCGACCAGCTCGACGTGCCACAATGGAGCCGGGCCGATGCCGAAGGCTGGTGGAAAGCACATGGCTCGAGCATCGAGCAGGCCAAAGAACCGATTTCGAGCAAGGTGACCGGTAAAAGGGTCGCGGTCGATCTTCACAAGAGCTAGCTCACATCGATCGGTGATCTCGGCGTAGCGGATGGTCCTCCGGCACCTCGACGAAGATGAGCACCAGCCCGTCGGGGTCGGCAGCGCGGAGCTCGGTCAACCCCCACGACTTTTCAACGGTGCTTTCGAGGATCGACACCCCAGCGGCTCGCAGCTTTTCTTCGACTTGACGCGCGTCTCGCACCTGAAGCCAAAGCTCGGTCGCCGAGGTGGGCGGCGCCCCCGACCCGCCTGTGATTTCCAAGTAGCCGCCGCCGAGGAAGAACACGAGTCCCCGCTCTTCGCCCCGACCGAACTCCCGCATCGGATGGAGCCCGAGCACGTTCTGGTAGAAGTCGATGCTTCGCTCCAAATCGCGTGGATGCAGCATGAAACGGCTCGAAAGAATCTCCATGGCTGGGCGGCTCCGCAGTTTCGTTGTCTGAGTGGGGTGGCAAGCTATATTGAGGCTGTTTTTCTTTCTTGAACAGCGTCGCGTATGAGAGTCACGCTCGCAGCATGGGCCATCTCGCTAGGGGTGGCCTCGATTGGGGGATGCGGTAGCGAAGCCCAAACGCCCATGGCGGAGGGGATTTTCGGGCCGCTAGGCGCGCCCATCCCGTCGGCATCGCCCGAAGAGCTCGAAACCTTCGAGCGGGGCCAAGCGGTTGCGCTTCGCCGTTTTGCTCCCGCGGACGGCTTGGGGCCCGAGTTCAACGTCACGTTTTGTGCGAGCTGTCACGAGAAACCAGTCCTCGGGGGCAGCGCCAGTCACTATCGAGACTTCTTGCTCGTCGGCGATGAGCTGATCGAAGACGTGGTCGTGCCCCAGGGAAAAAACGGCGTACAGCGTCAGTTCTCTCTCGATTCCGGGCGAACCCCCTCCGATGAGTTGACCGACGTGAGTGCGACTCGGAATCCGATCCCGTTCTTTGGAGCGGGGCTCATCGCCGAGCTTCCCGGAGCCGAGATTCTCAGCCGCGCCGACCCAGACGACCAAGACGGCGACGGGGTGAGCGGCCGCGCGAATTTCGATGGTATCGAGGTGGGTCGCTTTGGACGCAAGGCACAAACCGCAAGAATCGAGATTTTCGTTCGTGGACCGCTCTTCAATCACATGGGGATCACGTCGGACCCACTTTCCTCGGTTGCACGCGAGAGCCTGCCCGGGATGAAACCAGTCGAAACGCTCCCGAGCGGGGTGCAAGACATTGCCGGGGTGGTCGCCGCCCAGGCTGTGATCGTGGACGAACCCACGTTCGACGACGACAGCGCGCCCGATCCGGAGATCTCGTCCGAGGATCTGTTCGATTTGATCTCGTTCGCCATGCTTCTCGCGGCACCTGAGCCAGACGAGCCAACCGAACGGACTAGACGCGGCGGGCAGACCTTCGAACGCATTGGCTGTGCGAAGTGTCATACGCCTTCGTTGCGCGGACCCCGAGGCGATCTCCCCCTCTATTCGGACCTGTTGCTTCACGACATGGGCGCGGAGCTTTCCGATCGGATGCCGATGGGGGAAGCGACCGGCGCCGAGTTCCGCACCCAACCACTCTGGGGCATTTCGGCGGTTGCGCCGTATCTGCACGACGGGCGGGCGGGAACACTCGACGAGGCGATTCGATGGCATGGCGGCGAAGCCCAACCAATGAGGGACGCGTACACGGAGCTCGATGAGGGCCCGCGCGGTGATCTGCTCGCCTTCTTGGAATCCCTCGGCGGACGTGAAGAGCGCACCGACGGCTTGTTGCCACCCAGTGTGGCAACTCCGGCCCCGGGAGACCTCGGCGGCCCGGTACCGGGGCTCGATCAAGAGGAGCTAGCCTCGTTCGAGCGAGGGCGTGTGCTGTTCGATCGCGACTTCTCGTACTCGGAGGGGGTCGGGCCCACCTTCAATGGAGATGCATGTCGGTCCTGTCACTTCGATCCAGTCCTCGGTGGCGCGGGACCATCCGGTGTCGATGCGATCCGCCAAGGCATTCTTGCAGGTGATGTTTTCACGGTACCGAACGGCGGAACGGGTCTACCGCGGCATGCCGTGACGGCCATTCGTCCCGAAGCCGATCCAGAAGCGAACTTCTTCGAACGCAGACAAACGCCAACGACGCTTGGGTTGGGTTTGCTCGAACGCGTTTCAAGAGAGACGATCGAGGCCCTGGCCGACCCCGATGATCGGAATCAGGACGGCATTGCAGGCCGCGCGCACGTGCTCGACGACGGGCGTCTCGGGCGTTTCGGGTGGAAGGCAAACGTGCCGTCGATTCGCGAATTCGTCCGGGACGCGTTGACCAACGAGCTCGGAATGACCCTCCCCGTCGAGCCTGGCCTCGCGTTCGGCCGCGAGACGGACGACGACGAAGTCATCGATCCCGAACTCAACACGGATGCGATCGACGACATCGCCACCTTCATCGCATCGCTCAGTCCGCCTCCACGGACTCGCACCGATATCGAGCTCGAGGACGCGGGCGAGCAACTCTTCGAAGCCGCAGGATGTGGGGGTTGTCACGTGCCTTCCTTGCCAACGGCGGAGGGGCTAGAGCTGCACGCTTATACCGATCTCTTGCTCCACGACGTCGCGGCCCCGGACGCGCGTGGAATTGAAGAAGGCGCCGCCGGCATTCGAGATTTCCGAACTCCACCGCTCTGGGGCCTTCACAGCACAGCCCCGTACATGCACGATGGCCGTGCCTCGACCATCGAAGGGGCGATCGCGGCACATGAGGGTGAAGCAAGCGGGAGCCGACTCGCGGTGGAGGCCTTCGATCGCGATCAGCGTGCGGCTCTGTTAACTTTTTTGAGGTCGCTGTGAAATGGTCTTGCGCCGCGTGCTTGTTGGGGTTGGTCGGCTTGTGGGCCTGCGGCGACCGGGGCGCCGAGCAGCCGATGCGGGCGCAAGTCCTGAGCGAGAGCGGCGACATTCTTCTCGAGGTCGCTGTGGTTCTCGCCGAGACCGAGGAGGAGCTCCGGAATGGCCTTCGGCTGTACCCTCCACTGGCGCAAGACGAGGGCCTGCTGCTTCTTTTCCCAGTAGAAACCACGGTCTGCATCACCAACGCGGAAATCGCTTACCCCATCGACGTGCTATTCGTGTCGGCCCAGCGACAGGTGATCGCGATGGAAAGCATCCCGGCCGACGCGGCCGGCCCCTACTGCCACCCCCAGACCGCGATGGTGCTCGAGCTTCAGGGGGGCGCCCTTCGGTCGACCAAGCCCGCGGAATTGCGGCTTTTCTGAGTCATGCGAGCCAGGCTTCATCGGGCGATTCTCCGTCGATGAGCCGCTTGGCTGCTGGGGTGGCAGCGCGGGAGCGTTCCCTTGACCCGAGGGGGTATTCAACCCAGAATGGCGAGTCTATGGTCCCAAAGGGCACGGCTTTGAGCACTGTGATGGACGCGCGTGGCGCAAGCCTCGTCGGCGGTGTCGTCGTCGTAGTCGGCCTCATTATTAGCCTCCTGCTAGTTACGCAGTCATAGGCGGGGACCAGACCACCACTCACCAACCCATTCATTTTCTGGCCCCCGCATCTCGATGCGGGGGCTTTTTCGTTGACCAAGACCCATGAACAAGCACTCACAACACAAGACTAAAGACACCTGGCCCATGCCGGGCGCGCAGAAGTCCGCCCGTAAACGGGGTGCCCGATCGTCTTTCGATCCGGCGCCTTTTTTGTGGCGAGTGAACCGCTTGAACGCCGCTACGAATCGCCTAGTTGGAGCGAGCCACCACACCAGGAGACCATCGTGACACCCGTCAATCGAAAGCTCAAAGATCGCATCGGCGAATCGCTTTCCGGAGCCAACATCATCTGGGAATCGCTCGTACGCGAGGGAGTCGAGGTCTGCTTCGGGTACCCGGGCGGCGCGATCATGCCCGCCTACGACGCGATGATTCAATACCCAATCCACCATGTCCTGACGAGGCACGAACAGGGCGCGTCGCACATGGCGGATGGCTATGCGCGGGCATCGGGTCAGGTCGGAGTGTGCATCGCGACGTCGGGTCCGGGCGCCACCAATCTCGTGACCGGGATTGCCACGGCCATGCTGGATTCGATCCCAATCGTCTGCATCACCGGACAGGTGCCCTCGCACTTGATCGGAAGCGATGCGTTTCAGGAGACCGACATCACCGGCTGCACGATACCGATCACCAAGCACAACTACCTGGTAACCAAGCCAGAACAAGTGGCGCCGACGATTCGCGAAGCTTTTTACATCGCGCGCTCGGGTCGTCCAGGCCCCGTGGTCGTGGACATCACCAAGGACGCCCAGCAACAAAGCTGCGTCTTCGAGTGGAGTGACGACGAGATCGTGCTTCCCGGCTACCGCCCGGACTACGCGCCACTTGCCGAGCAGCTCGAAGAAGCGGTGGAGCTGATTCAGAATGCCAAACGCCCTATTCTTTTTGCGGGTCACGGTGTCATGAAGTCACAGGGGACCGGGGCGTTGTTGGAGTTCGTCAACAAGACCAACATCCCCGTCGCCTGCACCTTGCTCGGCCTCGGCGGTTTCCCGGCAAGCCACCCGCGCAACCTCGGCATGATGGGCATGCACGGAGAGACCTGGGTCAACAAAGCGATCCAAGATTCGGACCTGATCATCGCCGTTGGCATGCGCTTCGATGACCGCGTCACGGGCAACCTGAAGACCTATGCTCCAAACGCAAAGAAAATCCACATCGAGCTCGACCCCGCCGAGATCAACAAAAATGTCCGAGTCGACGTCCCGATCGTTGGCGACGCGCGAGCCGTTTTGCGAGAGCTACTGCCCCACGTCGACAAATGCGACCGTGACGAGTGGCTCGCCTACATCGACGAAATCAAGGGTGATTCGTCGGTTCGAGACATCAAGAATCTGCCCGATCTCGGCAAGCTCTACGCCGCCCACGTAATCCACGACCTCTACCGTCAAACGGAAGGCAAAGCACTGATCGTTACCGACGTAGGTCAGCACCAGATGTGGGAAGCACAGTACTACAAGCACGACTATCCCATGAAGCTCGTGACTTCGGGGGGGCTCGGCACGATGGGCTTTGCGTTGCCCGCGGGCATCGGCGCCAAGTTCGCAAAGCCCGAAGACTCGGTATGGGTCATCTGCGGCGACGGTGGCTTTCAAATGACACAAGCCGAGCTTTCCACCTGCGCTCAGGAAGGCATCAAGGTCAACGTTGCGATCATCAACAACGGCTTCCTCGGCATGGTGCGCCAGTGGCAGGAGTTCTTTTTCGGGGGTCGCTACGTCGCCACGCCCTTGCTGAGCCCCGATTTCGTGAAGATCGCCGAGGCCCATGGGCTCACCGGCATCCGCGTCGAGAAGCGCTCGGAGGTGGAAGCTGCGGTTCGCAAGGCCGAAGAGACCGAAGGCACGGTCGTGATCGACTTCCGAGTGGAGCAAGAAGACTCCGTGTATCCGATGGTTCCCGCGGGGGCGAACCTGCACGACATGATTCAGCGTCCCGACAAACCGGGGGAGCACGAACACAATCCCATTTTCGAAACCGGGGAGGACGAATGATGTCTGGAAGCGTCCAAAGAACTTTTGCTGTTTTCGTCGAAGACAAACCCGGTGTGCTCAACCGAGTCGCGTCGTTGTTTCGGCGTCGAAGCTTCAACATTGACTCGCTCAACGTGGGCACCACTCACGAGCCGGGTGTCTCACGTATGACGATCGTTTGTGAGGCGGACGAGGACAAGGCGAAGCGCATCGAGGCCAATCTCTACAAGATGGTCAATGTGCTGTGGGTCGACGACCTCACGCACAAGCAGTCGATCAGCCGAGTCCTCGCCTTGATCAAAGTCAAATGCACTCGTGATCAGCGCGACGAAGTGCTGAAGATCTGCGACGTGTTTCGCGCGCGGGCGATCGATATGTCGCCCGAAAGAGTCACGATTGAGATCACGGGACCGCAAGACAAGGTCGATGGCCTCGTGTCGGTTCTACGGCCCTTTGGCATTTTGGAGATGGTACAGACCGGTACGGTCGCGATGACTCGCGGCGTCGAAAAACACGATCTCGCTCACCCCACGGTACCTGCCTCCCGCTCGACAGCGGCATAACCCCATATGGAGAATTGAGAGACACATGACTCAGATTCGTTACGAAAAGGACGCAGACCTCTCGTTGATGCGAGGCAAGAAGGTCGCGATCATCGGTTACGGCTCCCAGGGCCACGCGCACTCGCTCAACTTGAAAGAGAGCGGCGTCGATGTTCGCGTGGGTTTGAAGGAGGGCAGCAAGAGCAAGGCCAAGGCTGAAGCGGCGGGGCTCACGGTGAAGTCGGTCGCCGAGGCGGCGCAAGAGGCGGACGTGATCATGATCCTCGCGCCCGACACGGCACAGCCCGCGATTTACAAGGAGCACATCGCGCCGAATCTCGAGGCTGGCAACATGTTGATGTTCGCCCATGGGTTCAACATCCGATACGGCACCATCGAGCCGCCGAAAGATGTCGACGTCAGTATGGTCGCGCCGAAGAGCCCCGGGCACCGCGTGCGCGAGACGTACCAAGAAGGTGGCGGTGTGCCGGCCCTCCTCGCAGTCCATCAAGACGCCACCGGCCAGGGAGACCCGCTGGCGATGGCCTACGCAGCGGGAATCGGCTGCGCGCGGGCCGGTGTGTTGACCACCACTTTCAAAGAGGAGACCGAAACCGACCTCTTTGGCGAACAGGCGGTGCTTTGTGGCGGCTGCTCTGAGCTCGTGAAGGCCGGCTTCGAAACCTTGGTCGAAGCCGGATATCAGCCCGAGCTCGCGTATTTCGAGTGCCTGCACGAGCTCAAGCTCATCGTCGACCTCATGTACCGCGGGGGTCTGAACTACATGCGTTACTCCGTGTCCAACACCGCCGAGTGGGGAGACTACGTCAGCGGCCCGCGAATCATCGGCGACGCCAGCAAAAAGGCAATGAAGCAAATCCTCGCCGAAATTCAGGACGGTAGCTTTGCCAAGCGCTGGATCGACGAAAACCAAAAAGGCCGGCCGGAGTTCAATGCGAAGCGCCGCGCCGAGCAAGAACAGCCGATTGAAAGAGTCGGCGCCAAGCTGCGGTCGATGATGCCTTTCGTCGACCCGGTAGAAATCAAACAGGGAGAGTAGATGCCGCTTGGGGACCGATCGATCGCCAGGCGCAAGGGAGAATGAGTCATGCAACCCGATCACGTTAGAATCTTCGACACGACCCTCCGAGACGGAGAGCAATCGCCAGGCGCTACCATGACGTCGGCCGAGAAGCTCGAGGTGGCGAAGACCCTATCGCGGCTGGGCGTGGACATCATCGAGGCCGGCTTCGCGGCAGCCTCGCCCGATGACTTGCGGGCTGTGAAGACGATCGCAGAAGCTGTCGGCGTCACCGGTGTAGAGGGGAGGCCATCCCCAGAGCCCCCGACAATTTGTAGCCTCGCGAGAGCGGACAGGTCAGACATCGACAAGGCCGCGGAAGCGGTGTCTCCAGCGAAGCACGCCCGGATCCACACGTTCATCGCGACTTCGCCCATCCATCGTGAGCACAAGCTTCGTATGACCAAGAGCCAAGTGCTCGATCGGATCACCGAGATGGTCACCTACGCGCGAGGCTTCTGTGAAGACATCGAGTTCAGCCCCGAGGATGCTGGCAGGACCGAAATGGAGTTCCTGTACGATGCGCTCCAAGCGGCGATCGAAGCGGGGGCCACTACGCTCAACATCCCGGATACGGTCGGATACACGATCCCCGGCGAGTTCGGCGAGCGGATCGCCATGCTGCGGGAGAATGTGCCTGGCATCGAAAAGGCGGTGATCAGCGTGCACTGCCACAACGACCTGGGGTTGGCGGTCGCGAACAGCCTCTCCGCGGTCATTAACGGCGCGCGGCAAGTCGAGGTCGCGGTCAATGGGATCGGCGAACGGGCCGGAAACGCGTCGCTCGAGGAGATCGTGATGGCGCTTTACGTACGGCATGACCTCTACGGGATCGGAACCCAGATCGATACGACGCAGCTCACCCGTGCCAGTCGTCTGGTCAGCAAAGTCACCGGGATGGTCGTGCAGCCCAACAAAGCTGTCGTCGGAGCAAACGCCTTCGCGCATGAGGCAGGCATCCACCAGGACGGGATGCTCAAGCACGAGGAGACGTACGAGATCATGCGACCGGAGACGGTGGGTGCAGGCAAGACGCAACTCGTGCTCGGTAAGCATTCCGGGCGGCACGCATTCGCGAACCGTTTGGGAGAGCTCGGTTATCCGGTGTCGGGTGACGGGCTCGACAAAGCTTTCGCACGTTTCAAGAAGCTGGCCGACAAGAAGAAGACCATAACGGATGCGGACTTGGTAGCGTTGGTCAGCGATGAGCTCTATCAACCGACCGAGTACTGGAAGCTCGACGCGCTGCAAGTCGGGTGCGGCACGGGGATGCCCACAGCCACCGTCAAGCTCACCGGGCCCGATGGCGAAACGCATACGGCCGCAGAAGTGGGCACCGGACCGGTAGACGCCGTGTACAAGGCCGTCCAAGAGCTGGTGCACGTTCCCTGCACCCTGCTCGAATACACCGTGCAGTCGGTCACCGAGGGCATCGACGCGCTCGGAGAAGTGAGCGTGCGCGTTTCTCCACATGACGAAGACGCTGCGACCGACAAGCTGAACCCACAGTACGAACATTCGCGGGCAAGGGTGTTTCACGGACATGGCGCGCACACTGACATCATCGTTGCCAGCGCCAAGGCGTACCTCGCAGCGATCAACCGAATCCTTGCGCTCAAAGAAGGAACGAAAAAGGACAGCCAAGCAACTGGAAGCGCCGCTTAGCAACGAACCATGGAACCAAGAACTCTATTTGAAAAAGTTTGGGACGAGCACGTCGTAGTTCAGGAGCCGGGGAGGCCGGCTGTCCTCTACATCGACTTGCATCTAATCCATGAGGTAACTTCGCCGCAGGCGTTCGCCGGGCTTCGAGAGCGTGGCATTGGGGTGCGTCGTCCTGAAAAGACGGTCGCGACGATGGACCACTCGACACCGACGCTGCCGAAGGCACTCGCCGTCATCGACGACCAGGCCAGGGCGCAGTTGCGCATGCTGGAGCAAAACTGCGCCGAGTTCGGGATCGAGCTCTTTGGGCTTGGCAACAAGTACAACGGGATCGTGCATGTCATCGGCCCCGAGAGAGGATTCACGCAGCCCGGCAAGACAATCGTCTGCGGCGATAGTCACACCTCGACACACGGGGCCTTCGGTGCCCTTGCATTTGGAATCGGCACCAGCGAGGTCGAGCACGTCCTCGCCACCCAGTGTCTTCTCCAGCGAAAGCCGAAGACCTTGGAGGTTCGAGTCGATGGGCAGCTGATGCCCGGAGTCACGGCGAAAGACATCATCCTGGCGCTTTGCGCGAAAATCGGAACCAGTGGTGCCACTGGACACGTCATCGAATACACCGGGTCCGCGATTCGCGGCCTCGACATGGAAGGCCGCATGACGGTCTGCAACATGAGCATCGAGGCGGGCGCGCGCGCTGGCATGATCGCACCAGACGACACCACGTTCGAGTACCTGGAGGGTCGCGACCGTGCGCCGAAGGGCGCGGACTGGGATGCGGCGCTCGATCGTTGGCGCGCACTCGGAACCGACCAGGGGGCGGAGTACGACAAGCGCGTCGTCCTCGACGCCGGTGAGCTCGAACCGATGATCACCTACGGGACCAATCCCGGCATGGGTATGCCGATCGGCGACGAGGTGCCCAGGCTGGACTCGTTTGGAAAGCCCTCTGACCGGGCCGCGTTCGAAAAGGCGATGCACTACATGGAAGTCGAGCCGGGCAAGCCGCTACTCGGCAGGAAGGTCGACGTGGTCTTCATCGGCTCGTGCACCAACTCACGAATAGGCGATCTTCGCATGGCGGCAAGCGTGTTCAGCGGCCGAAAGATCGCAGACGGTGTGCGCACGTTGGTGGTTCCAGGCTCGCACGGCATCAAGGAACAGGCCGAGTCCGAAGGGCTCGACTTGATCTTCAAAGAGGCCGGGGCCGAATGGCGTGAGCCCGGCTGCTCGATGTGCATCGCCATGAACGGAGACAACCTCGAGCCCGGGCAATACGCCGTGAGCACCTCCAATCGAAACTTCGAAGGGCGGCAAGGCAAGGGCGGTCGCACCTTTCTCGCATCACCCCTCACCGCGGCGGCTTCGGCGGTAACGGGAGAGGTCACCGATCCGCGCAGCTTGCTCCTTTCTTGAAAGACGAAACCATGGTCAAATTCACGAAACTGACATCCCACGCGGTTCCGCTCCCGGCAGACAACGTCGATACGGACCAGATCATCCCAGCGCGATTCCTGAAGGTCACCGAAAAACACGGGCTCGGCGACAGCTTGTTTTCCGACTGGCGGTACAACGAAGACGGCTCTGCCAAAGAAAACTTCGTCCTCAATCAACCCGAGTCTCGAGGCGCGCAGATCCTGATCGCCGGCCACAATTTCGGCAGTGGATCGTCGCGGGAGCATGCGCCCTGGGCGCTCGTTAGTTGGGGCTTCCGCGCGATCATCTCGACCGGGTTCGCCGACATCTTCAAGAGCAATGCATTGAAGAACGGTCTCCTACCGGTTCAGGTCACGCCCGATGTTCACAAAGAGCTCATGCATGCGGTGCAACGCGATCGAGCCGCGAAAATCACGATTGATCTCCGGACCCAGTCGGTAACCGCGCTCGGAAGCCTCGAGGCAACATTCCCGATCGATGAGTTCTCCAAGCATTGCCTTTTGGAGGGAATCGATCAGCTCGGCTACCTCCTCTCGTTCGACGGCCAAATCACGAAGTATGAGCAGCAACGGAAATAACGGCTCCGGCCCGGTCGTGGAGATCTACGACACCACTCTGCGTGACGGAACGCAGATGGAGGGGCTGAGTTTGTCTTGCGATGACAAGTTGCGGATCGCCGAGCACCTCGATGCGCTCGGCATTGCCTTCATCGAAGGTGGCTGGCCCGGCTCGAACCCGAAAGACGTCGAGTTCTTCGAGCGCGCCACGGACATCGCTTGGAAAAGTGTGAAGATTTCCGCCTTCGGGTCGACTTGCCGAGCAGAGCTCCGAGTTGAGGACGACAAGCAGCTCCGAACCCTGCTGGAGGCCCAGACACCGGTCTGCACGATCTTCGGCAAGGCTTGGAACATGCACGTGACCGAAGTCCTTCGCACCCGCCTCGAGGAAAACCTTCGGATGATCGAGGAAAGCGTCGCGTTCCTGTCGCGGGAGAGCCGCAGAGTCATCTACGACGCGGAACACTTCTTCGATGGCTACAAATCGGATCCGGAGTATGCGCTCCAAACGCTGCATGCGGCTGCGACCGGCGGGGCAGAGACGCTGGTCCTGTGCGACACCAATGGCGGCTCCATGCCTTGGGAAGTCGAAGAAATGGTGCAAGCCGTGAGAGAAGCGATGCCAAAAGCACGGCTGGGGATTCATGCGCACAACGACGGTGAGTGCGGCGTAGCGAACTCGGTGGCAGCCGTCCGAGCAGGAGCCCGACACGTGCAGGGCACCGTCAACGGTTACGGTGAGCGCTGCGGCAATGCCAACCTCTGTGCGATCATCCCCGACATCGAGCTGAAGCTCGGGCTCAAGTGTTTGCCCGAGGGCCGTCTGGCTCAGCTCTACGACTTGTCGCATTTCGTGGCGGAGGTCGCGAACCTGAATCCAAACGACCATGCGGCATACGTTGGGAGAAGCGCGTTCGCGCACAAAGGAGGCGTCCATGTGTCGGCGATTCGACGTCATCCGGAGTCGTACGAGCACGTCGATCCGAAGCTCGTCGGCAACGAGTCGCGCGTAGTCGTCAGCGAGCTCTCGGGGCGTAGCAACGTGCTCAGCAAAGCGGAAGAGATGGGCTTAGAAGTGAGCTCCGACCACGGGAGCCGTGTGCTCGAACGTGTGAAAGAGCTCGAGGCGAAGGGGTTTGCGTACGAGGCGGCAGAGGCCTCCTTCGCGCTTCTGATGGCGCGCCAACAAGAAGGCTACGAACCCCCATTCGAGGTGCTCGACTTCCAGGCGAGTGTCGGACGACGGCGAGGAGCCGGAATGGTCGCCGAAGCGACGGTGAAAGTGCAGATCGGCGACGAAGTCATGCTGACCGCCGGCGAGGGCAACGGCCCCGTAAGCGCGCTCGACGCGGCCCTACGGAAGTCACTTCGCCCATTCTTTCCGCAGGTCGCCAACATGCACCTGAGCGACTACAAGGTCCGCATCCTCGACGGACGACGGGGCGTGGCCGCCACCACGCGAGTGCTGATCGACAGCCAGTCGGAACACGACACTTGGAGCACGGTCGGTGCGTCGAGCAATATCATCGAAGCTTCCTTGCAGGCGCTCGTCGATAGCATCGAGTACGGGCTGACCCTTGCACAGGCCAAGCAGAAACGACAGGCGGAGGCGCAAACGGCACGGACTTAGCCATTGCCCTCGTCTCCGGCTCCGGGCATGCTGCGCGGCTGTACCTAGGTGTAGTCAATGAAAGCAAGGATCACACTCCTTCCAGGTGACGGGATTGGCCCGGAGATCATCGACGCGGCGAGGCAGGTGCTGGAAGCGGTGGCAAAAAAGTACGGCCACACGTTCTCTTTTTCCACTCACTTGATTGGGGGCATCGCAATCGATGAGACAGGCGTGCCACTGCCCGACGACACCATCGTCGCCTGTCGGAGCGCCGATGCGGTGCTCCTCGGCGCCGTCGGCGGGCCTAAGTGGGATGATCCGACCGCGAAAGTCCGCCCGGAGCAAGGCCTGCTCGGCATGCGAAAGGCGTTGAAGCTGTTTGCCAACGTGCGGCCGGTCAAGTTGTTTCACGGCCTCGAAGGGGCCTCACCTCTCAAGCCAGAGCGGCTTCGCGGTGTCGATCTCGTCTTCATCCGAGAGCTCACCGGTGGCATCTATTTCGGTGAGCCCAAGGGAAAAGAGACAAAGAATGGCGTGCGTCGGGGCTTCGATACCATGGTGTATGACGAGACCGAGATTCGCAGGATCGTGGAGCTGGCGTTTACTGTCGCGCGAAAGCGCAAGCGCCTCGTGACCTCGATCGACAAAGCGAACGTCCTTGCAACGATGCAAGTCTGGCGAGAGATCGCCACGGAGGTCGGCAAGGAGAACCCCGACGTCAAGCTGGAGCACCAACTGGTCGACTCCGCGGCGATGCGATTGGTTACCGATCCCGCATCCTTTGATGTCATCGTGAGCGGCAACATGTTTGGCGACATCTTGTCCGACGAGGGCGCCGTCCTGACTGGGTCGCTCGGGCTCCTTCCGAGTGCGTCTCTGGGTGAGGGCTCTCTCGGTGTCTACGAACCCATTCATGGTTCCGCTCCCGACATCGCGGGCGAGGGTATTGCCAACCCGCTCGGAACGATTTTGAGCGCAGCGATGCTCCTTCGTCACAGCCTGGGGCTCGATTCGGAAGCGAAAGCGGTCGAGGATGCAGTACAAAAGGTCCTCGACAGCGGGCTTCGAACCGCGGATCTGAGCGGTGGACAACGCTCGCTCGGTACCAACGAAATGACCCACGCTGTCGTAGCTGCCATCGAAGGCGCGTAAGGAAAGGACCAGCATGCCCCGAAAACGCGTCAGCCGACTGTTCGACCTCAAAGAAGACGAGCGCGGACGTAAATACATGGAGGTGTACCTGGATGGCATCGCGCTCTTGCGTCTGGTGCTATCAAACAAGGGGACGGCCTTCAGCTACGAAGAGCGCGTCGCACTTCGGCTCGGCGGTCTGCTGCCACCGCAATTCAATACGCTCGAGCAGCAGATCGACCGGGTCTATGAAGGCTTCGTGCAGGCGCCTACCGACATCGACAAGTATCAGTACTTGCGGTCGCTGCAGGAGCGGCAGGAAATCCTGTACTACGCCCTGCTCGAAAAGCATCTGGATGAGATGCTGCCGATCGTCTACACACCGACCGTCGGCGCCGCCGTGCAGCAGTTCAGCGCCCTCTACCAGCACCCGCGCGGGCTTTCGTTTTCCCCACTCAACATCGATCGAGCAGACGAGACCCTGAACTGCTACCCGATGGAAGACGTGCGGATGATCGTCGCGACGGACTCATCTGCGATTCTCGGAATTGGCGATCAGGGCTACGGCGGCCTCGCGATCCCGATCGGTAAAATGGCGCTCTACACCGTGGCCGGCGGCGTGAGCCCATTCCACACGATGCCCGTCGCGCTCGATGTGGGAACCGACCGCATGGATCTGATCAACAACAACAACTATCTGGGGGTGCGCCAGAAACGGCTCCGAGGGGACGACTACTACAAGTTCCTCGACAAGTTCGTCGACGCCGTATGGACCCGGTGGCCCGATGCGGTGATTCAATGGGAAGACCTTTCGAAGACAGCCGCGTTCAGCGTGTTGGAAAGGTATCGAAACCGAGGGCCTTCTTTCAA
>JBFICQ010000041.1:0-18426 GCA_041581895.1 Polyangiales bacterium
CGTTGGGTGGCAATCTTGCCAGGGGCGCTCTGTTTTACTCACGCGATGCGGCTTTGGCGAACCGTAGTGTCGGATGTCAGCCAAATGCCGTGGGGCTCCGCCCTCGGCAACGATAGCGATGGAGACATGAACCGCCTAGTTCAGCAGTTTGGTTGGGGTGCCAACGAGCTCGCGGAGTTTTACCTCCATACAGGCTACTGGTGCGTGACCGGGATCGCAGTCGCCTACGGCTACGCGCTCTGGCGCCACCCCAAGAAGGGGAACTTCCGCGTTTTTCAGGGGTTCGCCGATCGCGTACGAGTGATGCGGGACGAGTAGCGCGCTCGAACGCACGTTCAACCGACGAGGCCCCACTTCTTCTTGTTTTCCTCGACCTGCTCGGGCGTCGGTTGCTCGATATCGTCGTGGACGGGAACCTCGAAGTCGTCCTGACACTCCATCATTTTGGCGTTGAGCGGCGTGTCCTCTTCAAAGACCTCGGGCACCGAAGCGTCCTCGTAGATCGCCTCCCATGGGCACTCTGGCTCGCACGCGCCACAGTCAATGCACTCTTCCGGCTGGATGTACAGCTGATTCGGAAAAGCCTCGCGGTCGTCACCCTTGTATTCGTAGATGCACTCTACGGGGCAAACATCTACGCAGGATTTGTCGACGCAGTCGCGGCAAAGACGTGTAATGACCCAGGTCATCGGACTCCCTTCAAAAAAAGTCGATGGAAGCTAGCAGGAGCCCTCGCCTCGGTCAAAGAACGCCGGACATTCGGTCAGCCCTTGCTCTTTCCAGAGGGACGCTTTTTCGAAGAGGTCTTTTTCTTTTTCCGGGGAGGCGAGCTCGGGTGGCAACCCGCACAGCTGAAATCCTCGATCCCGAGCAGCTTTCCCATCGCGGGCGTGACCGTCTCTTGCATGAACTTCACGGTTTCGGGGAAGGTGGCCAGCATCCCTTCGTAGCCGCGGGTGCCCTCTGGGGGCACCACGTACATCGACGGCGCAGGCATCTCGAAATTGATTTCCCGCATCTCTTCGCCGTGGCAGTCGACACAGTCGAAGCCTTCGTACTCCTCGAGATCATGCCTCTCGAAAAGCTCTTTCATAATCGGGTTCACTTTACCGATCATGTAGAATTCCCGATCTTGGAAGCTCATCTGGGCCCATGGTGAGTCGGGCGGTGTGAGGCCAAAAGCCTCCATGGCGCTCGTTTTGCCACGCGACCCCGGAGTCGTTCCATCTTTGGACTTCGACCCTCCGCAGGCTGTCATGAGCAGCGCGAGGCCGAATACGAACGATTTGGTGGTTCCAGTCATGCCCGCACATGGTAATTCATGGCCTGTGGCGATGCCCAAAATATCGAGCGACGTATCGTGACGCGGAAAGGCATCGTCGGCTTGATCGCGATCGTCGCGCTTGGTGGTGTCGCCATGGGCTGGTTCTCGCAGCTTCAACGAAAGATGGTCTTCCCGGGGCCACAGGGTGTCAGCACGGCCCTCCTTGAAAGGGTCGCCTCCGAAGTCGGGGCGACCGAGCTTCGCATCCGGACGGAAGATGGCGAGACGCTCTACGGCTGGCACCGGGCTGCACCGCAAGCGAGCCCGCGTCGAGTCCTTCTTTACTTTCACGGAAACGCCTCATGTGTCCTCGCGCAGCTCGACCTCCAGGACAGGCTCCTCTCCACCGGCTGGGATTTCGTGGAGTTCCACTACCGGGGCTACCCAGGTAGCACCGGGGTCGCTAGTGAGGTCGGCCTGCATCGCGATGCAATGGCAGCATGGAAATGGGTCAGGGATGAGCTCGGCGTTCCGCCGCTCCGTGTGGTCATTCACGGAAGAAGCCTCGGGGGCGGAGTCGCCGTGCAGTTGGCCTCCAAAGTCGGCCCGGGGGCACTGGTCCTCGAGTCCACGTTTACCTCGGCGGTTGATCTGGCGCGCGAGCATTTCGGCTGGTTCCCGGTGGGCGCCGTGCTCGAGCACCGTTTCATGACGCGCGACTTCGCCGCTGACGTAAAGTGCCCAGTCCTAGTCGCCCATGGGAGCGCCGATTCGATCATCGACGTCAAGCATGGACGCGAGCTCGCCAAGCTTTTCGAGACCGTCGACTATATCGAGGCTCCCCGAATCGACCACAACGACGTCTTGTTCGAAGGTGCCTACGCCGATCGCTACTTGCAGTTCCTCGATGCCGCTGTCCCTCGAGGTCAGCCGACTTCGCTTCATCAGCAGTAGAACTGACTCGCCCATTTGCGATATGCAGGGATCGGCCCGTCGCCGTCGCAAAGCATCGGTCGAATCAAGTACCTCTTGTGCTCCCAGATCGGAATGTCTTGGTTCATCTGCCGGACGACTTCCTTGATGACCGCGGCTGCCACGCCCGTATTGGCATCGGCTTTGTTCTGACTGAACGAAAAGCGCGTGTCGACGATCTCATCATCGACCGGAGCATGCGACAACACGAGCACTGTCTCGCAGATGCCGGTGAAACGGGTGATTGTGCAGCCCAGCCCGTGTGCTTCGATCGCGATCTGTCCTTCGACCTCTCCACGCGGAGTGTTCATCTTCACGTGTTGGATGGCCCGCCGCACATGCCCATCGAGATGAAGCTCCGACTCGGGGACGTTCTTGGTGCCATGGACGTGCTGGAAGTGCGCCCGGTCGACGCCGTTCTCGCCCATCTCTTGGGGATGACTTTGAACCGTCCATCGATGTCGCCCGAGGCTCGTCCAGTTGTCGTCCGAAAGCTCGGCCACTTCGGGTACCTCCCAGCCAGGTGCCTCGCCCGAACCGTGGTGCCAGGCCCAGATCATCTGGTTGCGTTCGACGCAGTGCCAAGGGCGAAGCTTTGCTTTGGCTGGGATGCGCTTGGCGTAGGGTACGCGTCGGCATACGCCCGCCCGATCGAACTCCCACGCATGAAACGGGCAGCGAAGGTGGTCGCCTTCGACGACGCCACCGTGACCGAGATGCGCGCCCAAGTGCGGACAGAATGCATCGAGGAGCGCGACGCCACCGCCCTGGGTTCGAAAAAGGACCAAATCTTGGCTGAAGTAACGGAGAGGAAGCACTGCTCCGAGCTCGAGCTCGTCGCTGTAGGCGAGCTGAAACCAACCGTTCGGAATCGAAAGCGCCAGTCGTTCGCTCATTGCGAGCTATAGTAGCATCGTGACTCGGGCTTTGGTCGTCGCGATACTGCTCGCTGGTTGCCAGCGCGGCAACGAGCCACCGGTCGCCATCGCCCCGGACCTGGACGTCATGTTGCCCGATGTCCCCTCGGATCCATTCGGTGCGCCAGGCCGAGCGTATGAGCGCCTGCGTCAGATCACCGACGACGCGCGTACCACCGCTTGGAGCGGCCGAGTCGAAGAGCTCGCCGCCTGGCTGGAATCCCAAACGCTCGCGGTCGAGCAATCCCTCGCGCTCATGAAAACGCTCCGCCTCGGGGCAAGCGATGTCTATGCCGTCGCAAACGGCCGGATCGCATTGCTGTACGAGCATATCGCCTCGACGCTCACGGAGGCCGAAGAACTCGTCCAAGATCGCGACCTCGATCTCGACTGGATCGGCCAACAGTCCGTGCTCTTCGAGCGAGCAAACGCGTTTTGGGCCCGCTGCGCTCGGGGCTGCAGCTTGGGCGGGCCCTACCTGGACGTCTGGGCCCTTCGGTGCCGAGCCGGAGCCGACGAAACGGCTGCGAAATTGGAGCGTTAGCGCTCTCTGAAATCGCCTCGACAGCCTGACTGAAACATGTTCTATTTCCTCCCCGATGGCCAAACGCAAGAAGAGTTCGGCACCGAATCCAGCCGAGCAGCCCTTGGTTTTGACCGCCACCGATGGCGAAACCTGGGACGAGGAGGCCGATGTCATCGTGGTCGGGTTTGGCGGTGCCGGGGTCTGCGCAGCGCTCGAAGCCCACGCCGAAGGCGCACGCGTCCTCGTGCTCGATCGCTTTCATGGCGGCGGGGCCACGGCGATCAGCGGTGGGGTGGTCTATGCGGGCGGGGGCACGCACATCCAGGCGGAGGCCGAGGCCGACGATGACCCAGAGCAGATGTTTCGCTACCTCTCGATGGAAGTAAAGGGCGTCGTATCCGAGGAGACGCTTCGCGATTTCTGCGACAGGAGCATCGAAAACCTAAGCTGGCTCGAAGGGCATGGTGTGCCCTTCGACGCGAGCCTCTGCCCGGTAAAAACGTCTTATCCGACCGACGACTACTACCTCTATTACTCGGGAAACGAGGGGTTCTCGCCTTACAAAGAGGCGGCAAAGCCCGCTCCGCGGGGGCACCGCGCCAAAGGGAGCGGTATGCCCGGAGCGAGCTTCTACGAACCGCTCCGACGATCCGCAGAGAGCGCTGGCATCGAGGTTAAATACGAAGCCCGCGTCGCCCGTCTGATCATCGACGGTCAAAACCAAGTTCTCGGAGTCGAGTACCGCCAAATCGAGAGGGGCTTCTGGAGTAAGCTTCACCGCAAGCTTCACAAAGCGGGCATCTCGATGGTGAAATACAACCCGAAGCTCGCGGCAAAACTCCGAGAGCGTTGCTTTCGGATCGAAGCCAATCACTCCGTGGTGAAGCGCGCGCGGGCGATGAACGGAGTCGTGCTCGCCACTGGCGGCTTCATCTACAATCGACAGATGGTCAAAGAAATCGCGCCTGCGTACCGTAGGGGGATGCCTCTTGGCACCGCATCCGACAACGGGAGCGGCATCGTGCTCGGTCGGAGCGTGGGTGGACAGACCAATCTCATGACTCGGATTTCTGCGTGGCGCTTCATCAACCCGCCCGAGGCGTTCGCGCAAGGCATGATCGTCAACAAGAAGGGCGAACGCTACATCAACGAGCTCATGTACGGAGCCGCCATCGGCGAGGCGATGGTCGAGGAACAGGATGGCGTCGCTTTCCTGATCATCGACCGAGAGCTTCGCAGGCTCGCTCGAAAGCAGAGCAAGCGCGGCCAGGCGCAATGGTTTCAGCGTGCGCCCGCCCTGCTCAATCTTTGGTTCAACAGCAAGGAGGCAAAGTCGATCGAAGAGCTCGCCGGGCTCATCGACGTCCCCGCGGAGACACTCCTGCGAACGCTCGAGGAGTACAACGTCGCGGCCGAAGGCCAGCAGCCGGATCGCTTTTACAAAGACCCGGAGAAGATGCATGCCATGAAAGAAGGGCCCTATTACGCGATCAACTGCTCGATCGACAGCAAGCGCTTCCCCTGTCCAACGCTGACCCTCGGCGGCCTCGTCGTCGACGAGAAGACCGGACACGTCAAAGCCGAAAACGGAGGGGTCATCCCAGGGCTTTATGCTGCGGGGCGCACAGCGGTTGGCGTGTGCTCAAGGCAGTATGTCAGCGGGTTGTCGATTGCAGACTGCGTGTACTCCGGACGCAGGGCGGGTCGCGCGGCCGCGAGGGGCGAGGTCTACACGTCCAAAGATGCACCGACCCCGATCCAAAGCTCGCCCATCGAAGCCAAAGCGTAGGCTTGACGAAGGGTGCCCCTGGCCTCAGGGAGACGTTCTGCGATGACCGAGAAACCAAATGACGACGAAGCCAGAGAGTGCGTTCGAAAGCTCTTGGCCTACATGGGCGATGACCCCGAGCGTGAAGGCCTCCAGGAAACACCGAGGCGAGTCCTTGGCGCGATGGAGGAGCACTTTCGTGGCTACCGTGAAGACCCGAGAGAGCACCTTGCACGGACGTTCACTGAAGTCGACGGGTACGACGAGCTGGTCCTAGTGAGCGATATCGAGATCTACAGCCATTGCGAGCACCACGTGGTCCCTTTCGTGGGTAAGGCCCACGTGGCGTACATTCCGAATGGCAAGGTGGTAGGCCTTTCCAAACTCGCGCGTGTCGTAGACACGTTCGCGAAACGCCTCCAGGTCCAAGAGAAGCTCACCGCACAGATCGCCAACACGATCAACGAAACCCTCACTCCACAGGGCGTCGCGGTGGTCATGCAGTGTCAGCATTTCTGCATGTGCTACCGCGGGGTGCGCAAGCCGGGGTCATGGACTACCACCAGCCGACTTCTAGGTTGCTTCCTCGAGGACGAGGCCGCTCGAATCGAGCTTCTCACGCTGATCGGTATGCCTCGGGCTATCGGCGGCGCCGGGGGCTGACCCGCCTCGATCTCCAGCCCGTTCCCGCCTACAGTACTGGCATGGCAGAGCGGCACTACGACTGGATCATCATCGGCTCGGGCTTTGGAGGAAGCGTCTCTGCGCACCGGCTGACGCAAAAAGGCTACGACGTCTTGGTGATCGAAAAGGGGCGGCGCTACGAATCGGGCGACTTCCCGAAGACCAACTGGAACCTCAAGAACTGGCTTTGGAAACCCGCCCTCGGCTTTAAGGGCTTTTTCCAGATGTCGTTCTTGAAGCACATGACCGTCTACCACGGCGTAGGCGTAGGCGGTGGCTCGTTGGTCTACGCGAACACTCTGCCGACTCCCACAAAGAATTTCTTTACGGCAACGTCATGGGGGCACCTCGCCGACTGGGAAAGCGAGCTAGGCCCGCACTACCAAACCGCGAAGCGGATGCTAGGTGCGGCAACCAACCCCGTGATGACGCGGGGCGATCAAGTCATCAAAGAGATCGCTCGAGAGATTAACCGAGAAGAGCACTTCCACCCGACCGAGGTAGCGGTGTTCTTTGGGGAACCCGGCAAGACGGTCTCGGACCCTTACTTCGACGGCGAAGGCCCCGATCGTGTCGGATGCACGTTTTGCGGGGCGTGCATGACCGGATGTCGCGTCGGCGCCAAAAACACGCTCGACAAGAACTACTTGTACTTTGCTGAGAAGCATGGCGCCGAGGTTCTCCCCGAAACCGAGGTCGTTCACGTGGCCCCACGTGACGGCGGTGGTTACCGCGTTGAGACGAAGGCATCCTTCGGCAGGTCTCGCCGGGAGGACTTTACAGCAGACCGCGTGATCTTCGCGGGCGGGGTAATGGGCACCATTCCGCTTCTACTACGAATGAAGGAGCGCCCGGACGGGCTTCCCAGGCTCTCGAATCGGGTGGGCGACTTCGTGCGTTCGAACAGCGAGGCGTTGTTTGGAGTCATGGCGCCCGACAAGGGGACGAACTTCAGCAAGGGCGTCGCGATCACCTCGATTCTGCACACCGACGACCACAGCCACATCGAGCCGGTGCGGTACGGGCCGGGCTCGGGCTTTTTCCGAGTTCTCATGGCGCCTCACGCTCCCGGTCCAAATGCGCTTGCTCGCATGTGGGGAGCGCTCGTCGCGTTTGCGCGACATCCGCTTCGTTGGGTGAAGGCATTTTTCGTGGACGATTGGGCGAAGCGAACGCAGATCTTGCTCTACATGCGCACGCTCGAAGGGACGCTTCGCATGAAGCTCGGGCGCGGTATCTACACAGGCTTTACTCGCGGCTTGGTCACCGAGGTCGATGACCCGAGCCAGGCTCCGTCGGCCTTCATGAAGGAGGCCACCGACCTAGCCGAATCTTTCGCAGACAAAGTCGAAGGCGTAACGGGTACGGTGATGAACGAAACACTTCTGGGTGTTCCCTCGACGGCACACATTTTGGGGGGCGCCTGCATGGGCGCTTCGGACGAGACCGGCGTGATCGACCGGAATCATGAGGTCTTCAACTACCCGGGCTTGTACGTCATCGACGGAGCAGCGATCTCGGCGAATCCGGGCGTCAATCCTTCGCTGACGATCACGGCTCTGGCCGAGCGCGCGATGAGCCTCATCGCCGACAAGCACAAGGCCAAAGCAACCAGCCATGAGAAAACGGAATCTGCCCCATTCACGGAGGGGTTAAGAGCTGAGTGAGGTCGGAGGGGGGTTTGGCGTCGGGTAAAGGTGGCTCCGGCGGCTCGAGCTCGAATGTGTCGACGACTTCGGCGCCTCGCTCGTCACAATAGAGCGCCCACTCGCCCCACTGCGGGTCTTCCAGCTTCAAGAACAAACCGAGGCAGGCGTAGTACGCCTTGGCCGATAGCTCGGCGAATGGCGTCAAGTGCTCCGTCAAGGAAGCCGTGTAGATCTCCAGGAGACCCCGGTCCTCGGCGATGTTCTTGGGAACTGGTGCACCGCGAATGCTGCTCGCGAGGTCTTCGTACATGTAGCCGAAGAGGGCGGTGCCGATCCCGCGTTCGAACAGTGGATGTGTGCGGAGGTTGTACGTCGCCGCCAGCGCGCGATCCGTAGCTTCGCGCCGCCGAACGAGCCAGTCTCGAAAAGGACCCTCCGCCCATTCTTCGATGTCCTCTTTGGTGGTGCCCTCGGGGGGCTCGGGCGGGCGCACGGCCACGGCATCCTCGACGCGGCCCCAAAGCAATTGCAGGTCGGTGCTGAGTTGCTCGCGCGGGTACACCGGCTGCGGCACTGGGATTGGACTGACGACGATTTCTTTCGACGATTCCGGGGTCTGCCGACCGGCGCAGCCGATCGCGATGACCAACAATACCAAGAGCAACCGCCCCATGGCTCGACCGTAGCAAGGCGGGATCGACGCGGCGAGTTTTGGACGAAACTCGGTTGACTTGAGAGCGAAAGCGCCTTTCCATGCGCAGATGGGCGAGAAGCTGGTCGAGCTCGCCGACGCGGCCAGTGTCGATCGTGCAGCGCGGATCCTCTTCGGGAGTGAACTCGAGTCGCGGCCTCCCGTGTCCCACAGCGGAGCGGTTTGGAAGGACCCTGAGTCCCAAAAACTCACCACGCTTCGCATCAACGATTACGGGCCGAAGAGTGACCTGGACTTTCTTTCGCTTCACATTGCGCGCGCTCGGGCCGACGCAATCGTCATCACCGGAAAGATCCTCCGGGACGAGCCATCGCTCCGCTACGACCTTCGAGCCGATGCGCGCTGGGGCGACGCGCTCGTCGAATGGCGTGAGCGGACATGGGGCCTATGGGAACGTCCCTGGCTCTTGATCTTGACCGCCAGTGGCCAGCTCGATTTCTCGCACCCCGCATTGCACGGCTGGCCAAGGCCGTTGATCTTCACGAGCGATCGAACGGCAGCTCGCAAGCTCGCGGACTCCCCGTTTCCAGTCGTGGCCGACGCCGAACCCGGCATTCGGAGAGCGATCCGCCATTTGCAGGTGGCGAAGGACTGCGAGTGCATTTCGATCGAAGCCGGGCCTTCGACTGCGCTATCCCTCTACGAGCCGCCGGCCGTAGTCCACGAGCTTCTGTTGTCGGTCTACCTCGACAAAGCCCTCGACGATCGCGCCAAGGGAGCGCCCTTGATTGAGCTCGCCCGACTGCGAAGCCGATTTCGCTCCGAGACTTCGGCGACGCATCGATGCGAGGGCCAGCACTGGAGCTTTCACCGGTTCCGTCGCTAGCAGCCGCCGCGGAATTTGTGCTCGAGCTCTTGTTCGACGTGGTGCTGCTTGGACGTGTCTACTCGGTCTAGGACTATAGACATCTCAATCGATGCACCTTAGGGTCCCTCCTCTGTCCCGCGGACGAGGTTTCGATGATGTTAGTGCGTACACTTTTGATCCTGGCGATGGGGTTGATGACCCTTGCCAGCGCTCCCGCAGAGGCCCAGCGACCCGGAAAGCGAACTTTTCGCATCATGGTGGTAGCGGACGGTGAATCCGATCAGTTCGCCAACCGCAGGCAAATGCTGCAGGAAGAGACCCTCGCGGTTCTTAAAGAAGACGCGAACGTCGTATTCGTTGGGCCAAAGACCAAGACCAACTGGACGTACGCACGCGCCGAGGCCGCGGTCAAAGAGGCACTGGGGGATCGCTCGGTCGACTTGGTGATCATCTTTGGGCCGATGTCGGGCGTCGCGGTTGGCCGTGTCGAGAAGCTGAGCAGACCGGTCATCATTCCCTACGCAGCCCCAGATCTCCAAGGCCTTCCCCAACGCGGCAACAGCAGCGGTCGAAGAAACCTCGCGTACATCACCGGGCTCCTCAACTTTGAGAAAGAGCTTCGACAGTTGCGAGATATCGTGCGGTACGACCGCCTCGCATTCATCGTCGGCGAAGAAGTCGTTGCCCACCTCGATCATCCCGAAACCCCGGTTCAGGCCGCCAGCCGTGCAGTTGGCGTCGAGACTCGATTGATCGTCGTCAAGGATGATCCCCAGGAAGCGCTGAACGCAATTCCCGACGATGCGGACGCCGTGTACATCGGGCCTCTGTTTCGCTGGTCCGACGGTGACATGCAGAGGTTGATCGAAGGCATCAACCAGAAAGGTCTGCCATCGTATGCCGGTGACGGTGTGAAGTGGGTAGAACGCGGTGCTCTCGCAACGATGGAGACTCTGGAAGACGAAATCCGTCGATTCCGCCGCGTAGCGATCTTTGCGCAGCGCATCTTTTTGAGAGAACAGCCGAGCACCTTTCCGATCTCATTCGAGCTTCGGCCCCAACTGGTCATCAATATGGGCACGGCCCAGGCGATTGGAACCTGGCCACGCTTTGCAGTCATGGCTGAAGCACGCGTGGTCAACGACCAGACCGGAAAGCGCGGTCCGTTGATCACGCTCGAAACAGCCATGGCGGACTCGGTCCGAGCAAACCTCGACCTGATGGCGGCGGGCATCGACATCGAAGCTAGCCACGAAACGGTCAAGGCTCAGCGCGGAAGATGGCTGCCCGCGGCAACGGCGGACGGTGACTTCACCATCATCGACCCTGCAATCGCGAACCCCTTTCAAAATGCCCAACGCCAGTTCACGTGGGGTATTACCGGACAGCAATTGTTGTACTCCGCGCAGGCGCAAGGAGCCCTGCGTTCATCGCGGGATCGGTACCGCAGCATAGAGTGGGACTACAACTCCGCTCGGCTCGACACGATGCTCGCGGCTGGCGAGTCCTATTTGAACGTTCTGCGCGCGAAGAACAATGAGCGTGTACAGCGGGATAACCTCAAACTCACCCGGAAGAACCTAGCGCTTGCGGAGACTCGGAACGCCATTGGGGTTGCCGGACGCGAAGAGGTCTTCCGATGGCAAACCCAGATCGCCGAAAGCCGCTCGAGCGTCATTCAAGCAAGCGCCACTCGAAACCAGGCCGGGATCGAGCTCAACCGGGTCTTGAACCGCCCTCTCGAAGGGCCGTTCCAGACACCGCCCGAAAGCGAAGTACGAAGAGAGCTTCCTGGAACCAACCCAAGGGTTGTGAAATTCCTTGAAGATCCGTGGTCGTTTAAGGTGTTTCGCGAGTTCATGGCGCTGGAAGCGATTCGCAATTCCCCAGAGATCCAGAGCATCGACAAGACTATCGCGGCGCGCACCGAAATATTGAAAGCCGAACGGCGCACTCTCGGGATTCCGGATGTCGCTGTCGTGGGTGGCTTCACGCACATTCCATACGCGGGCGGTGTCGGTAGCGAGGCGATCGACTCGAGTGCGACGGGGTTCCCCGGACGACAAACGTTCACCTGGAATGTTGGCGGTGTTGCCTCGCTCGTCCTTCTCGACGGCGGTTCGAACTATGCCAGGATCCGCAGAACGCTTCGGGAAGTCGATCGCTTTGAAACAGAACGGGCGATCATTGCACAAAGACTCGAAGCCGACGTTCGCTCCGCATTGCACCAGGCCGGTGCGTCATTCGCCAACATCGAGCTTAGCGCCGATGCAGCCAAAGCGTCGGCGCGCAACCTCGAGCTGGTCACCGATCTCTATCAACGCGGTGCCGCGGATATCATTCAGCTCGTCGACGCACAAAATCAAGCTCTCAACGCCGAGCTCGCAGCGGCTAACGCTCGGTATGACTTCTTGATCGACGCGCTGCGTGTTCAACGCGCCTCGGGGTCGTTTTCGCTCGAAGGCTCCGAGGAGGAGCGCGACGACTTCCTGGAGCGCCTCGACGCCTTTGCCTCAAAACGGAAGCCCGAGCGTTCACGTTCGCACCCGCTCAACGAACCGCAGCAACTCAGTCCACCGGAGCCCCAGTGATGATCTACAAACCAGTCTGCGTCGCAATCGCGGCATTGCTCATCATCGCCGGTTGCGCGGAAAAAGCGGAAGAGCCCGAGGTCATTCGACCGGTGCGGTACGTGGTGGTCGCGGGTAGCGACGCGGCCAAGCAACGCACGTTCTCAGGGGTTGCCAAAGCCGGACAAGAAAGCCGACTCAGCTTCCAAGTCTCTGGGCAAGTGCTCGAGGTACCGATCAATGTAGGCGATACCGTAAAAAAGGGAGAGACCATCGCCCGCATAGACCCTGCCGACTACTCTCTGCAGCTCCAGAACGCGCAAGCATCGGCGGCCCAAGCTCGCGCGCAGGAGCGCAACGCCAAGGCGACTTACGCGCGAACCCGCGCCCTCTACGAGAACCAGAACGCCTCCGCCCAAGACTTGGACGCCGACCGTACAGCGCACGAGTCCGCCAAAGCAGGTCTGGCGTCAGCCAATCAGCAAGTGCGGCTTCGTCAACGCCAACTCGGCTACACACATCTCAAAGCCCCCGAAGCCGGCACGATCGCTACGGTCGACGTCGAGGTCAACGAGTACGTACAGGCAGGTGAGCTCGTCGCCACCCTGCTCGCTGGGGAGCAAATCGAGGTGAGCGTTCCGGTGCCTGAATCGGTCATTCGAAGCATTCAGAAGGGGGCCCAAGCACAGGTGCGGTTCGATGTGCTCGGCGGAGAAGTACTTCAAGGCGAGGTCACAGAGGTTGGCGTCGCCAGCGTAAGTGGTGCGACGACTTTTCCCGTGACCGTACGACTCACCGAAGGCGAAACGCTGGTGAGAGCAGGCATGGCTGCCGATGTGACTTTCGTCTTCGCGTCGGAAGGGAATGGGCCGAAATATGCGTTGCCGATTAGCGCTGTCGGAGAAGACGCGGAAGGACGATTCGTGTACAAGCTGGAACCGACCTCCACTGGTTTGGGCATCGTGCGTCGAAGCCCAGTCGAGGTGGGTGAGCTCCTCTCCGACGGCATCGAGATCCGCGGTGGTGTAGGTCCTGGTGACCTCGTGGTGACGGCAGGCGTAAGCCGCATATATGACGGACTGCAAGTGCGTGTCCCCACAAAGCCCGGATCGGAGCCTGCAAACGTGGCCCCATCGGCCACGGCCACCACCGAAACCGCTGAGACGCCATGAGCTTGACCTCATTCGCCCTCGAGAGACGCACGGTCACAGGTACGTTGATCGTCGTTCTTCTGTTTGCCGGGATCGGTGCATACCTCAACGCGCCCCGACAGATGGACCCCGGCTTCATCATTCGAACAGCGATGATCACGACGTATTTCCCGGGCGCCAGTCCTCGCCGTGTCGAGCAATTGATCACCGATCCCATCGAAAAAGCCGTCCAAGAGATCCCGGAGCTCGACTGGGTCGACAGCGAGAGCCGGACGGGCGTGTCGGTCATCTACGTAAACATCCGCGAAGAGTTCAAGGAAATGCGTCCCATATGGGACGACTTGAGGCGCAAAGTCGACAGCGTCGCGCCGAGCTTACCAGCCGACATCACTGGCCCAATCGTCAATGACGAGTTCGGGGACGTGTACCCGATCATGTTCAGCATGACGGGCGATGGGTTCTCTTACATGGAGCTGAAGGACATTGCAGACGAGATTCGGGACGAGCTCCTGCGGATCGAATCGGTAGCAAAGGTCGATATCATCGGCGCCCAAGAAGAGCGTCTGTTCGTCGAGTACAACAACACCGTTCTCAGCAGGCTTGGGATGACCCCAGAATTTCTGAAGACGAGCCTTCAGCAACGGAACATCATCCAACCGGGAGGCGAAATCGACATAGAGAATGAATCGATCGCCCTCGAGCCAAGTGGAAACTTCAGTTCGGTCGAAGAGCTTCGGCGAAACGTCATCCGACTGCCCAACAGCGAAGAGCTCGTGTACCTCGAGGACATCGTCGACATCTATCGCGGGTACGTAGACCCCCCCGAAGGACTCGTGCGTCTGGACCAACGCCCGGGACTTTCCCTCGCCGTGTCGATGGCGGAGGGTGGGAATCTGATCGCGCTCGGCAAGCGGCTGGAGGAGTTCTTCCAGTACATCCAAGAGCAGTACCCGCACGGCGTCGACTTCTATAAGACTTACTTCCAGCCAACGGCTGTCGACAACAAGGTCAGCGATTTCGTCGAGAGCGTCTTTCAAGCCGTGGCGATTGTCCTAGTGGTCATGCTGCTAAGTCTAGGGCTTCGCACGGGACTGGTGGTCGCCACCCTCGTACCGACCACGATGATCATTGCCATGGTGGGCATGAACATATTCGGCATCCAGCTGGATCAGATGTCGCTCGCCGCATTGATCATCGCTCTCGGCCTTCTCGTCGACAACGCCATCGTCGTCTCGGAGTCGATTATGGTACGCATGGCTGCCGGCGAGGACGCCATCCCTGCCGCGCTTGCAGCTACTAAAGAACTGAGGGTGCCCCTGCTGATCGCATCCTTGACGACTGCGGCCGCCTTTTTACCGATTCGTTTAGCGGAGTCAGCAGTGGGTGAATATACCGGAGTCCTCTTCTCGGTGGTGACGATTACCCTGCTGATCTCATGGGTCCTGGCGCTGACCATGATCCCGCTCCTCTGCGTCAAGTTTTTAACGCCCAAGCCAATCGAGGAGCCCTTTGATTCGCGCTTCTATCGGCTATACCGACGAGCCATCACGGGAATCCTTCGACATCCGATCATCAGTCTTGCGGTTGTGCTCGCAGGGTTCCTGGGGGGCATGCAACTCTACAAGTTCGTTCCTCAAATCTTCTTCCCCACGCAGGCCGAGAACTTCTTCGTCGCGGAGTTCAGTTTTCCGGCGGGCACCTCAATCCGAACGACCGATGCCATGATCGAGGACATGGGCTCGTACATTCGAGAAGAGCTGAGCGCCGGCGAAGACAAGGATGGCATCACCCATTGGGCCTCGTTCATCAGCACGACACCCCCTCGATTTACGCTGACCTACAACCCAGACGCGCCGCGCCCCAGGTACTCGGAGACCATGGTTCACACCACCACGGCGGCCATCGTGCCCGAGATGATGAACAAGCTCGAGCGATACGTCACCGAGCGGTATCCCGACGTGCGCCCACACGTCAGGCCACTTGGAAACGGGCCTCCCGTAAGGAAACCGATCGAAGTTAGGATTTCGGGGAAGGATCTCGACCGGGTGTTCGAAATTGCAGACACCGTCAAACAGAGGCTCAACGATCGCACCGATACCCGCAACGTCGGCGATGACTGGGGTCCAAAAGTGAAGAAGCTGCTGATTGAGGTCAGCGAAGACCGGGCCCGCCGCGCCGGAATCACCAATGAAGACGTCGCCACATCGCTTCAGACCTTCTTGAGCGGTTACGAAACGACGCAGTACCGAGAAGACGACAAAACGATCCCCGTGGTCTTGAGGTCTGTCGCCGAAGGCCGCCGCAACATCAATCGTCTCGGAAGCTTGAGCGTGTTCTCCCAAGACGGAAGCTCGGTGCCGATGACGCAAGTGGCGTCGGCCCAGCTAGAATGGGAGTCGGCCGAAATCCTACGAAGAGACCGGTATGCCACCGTCACCGTCGACAGCGAAACGGTCGAGGGTGTCACCCCATTCGATGTCATTGCGGAGCTCGAGCCTTGGCTCGAGGAGCAGAAGAAGGAATGGGGCATCGGCTATCGCTATGAGTTTGGCGGCGAAGTCGAAGGCTCAGGGAAGGCCAACGCATCGATCGCAGCGAAGCTGCCAATAGCAGGCATGGTAATCGTCATGTTGCTGGTCTGGCAGTTTAACTCGCTTCGCAAGCCGGTGATCGTCTTGGCAACCATTCTTCTCGCGTTGGTGGGCGTCGCGATCGGGCTCATCATCATGCGGTCGTACTTTGGTTTCATGACGCTGCTCGGAGTCGTGTCGCTCGCTGGGATCGTCATCAACAACGGCATCGTGTTGATCGACCGTATCGAAATCGAAAAAACTGAGAACGGCCTCAGCCCGCCTCACGCCGTCATCCAGGCCGCTCAACAAAGGTTCCGGCCGATCATGCTCACCACCGCGACCACCATCGCCAGCTTGATCCCACTCTACGCGGGAGGCGAGGCCATGTGGCAGCCTTTGGCGGTTGCGATCATGTTTGGTCTCGCTTTCGCGACGATGCTGACCCTCGGATTCGTGCCGTTGATGTACTCGTTGTTCTATCGCGTGAGCTTCAAGGATTTCGTGTATCCGGAGTAGCGGCGCCCGGGCGAAGCGCCAGCAGCGGCCCTCGGGTTTTGAATACAAACAGCGCCGGGATACCGCTAGTTGATCGACCAGATCGCCGCGTAGCGATCACCCTCAGCATAGTTCTGGACAACCTCGAGATCCCAGCCTTGGGAGAAGTAGAAGTCGATCCATTGCTGGTATTCGGCGCTCGACATGCCCCAGTGCACCATCCGTCCGCCACCGGTCTGCCGAAAGAGGGCACTTAGGAAGGTTCCATCCGACATTTCCATCACATTGACGTCGACCGGCAGCCAGCCGTCTTCGGCGTAACCGTTCGCCAGATCCTTGAACTCCTGGCTGCCGAGCAAGCCGTTATGAATGAAGCTTCCCGGCTGCGGCACGAAGATCGCGGCAATGCGATCGGTGTTGCCTTCGTGATAGCCAAAGAACTCTACCAGGTCGTATCCGTCTTCGGTCAGCATGTTGAACTGGTCTTGGTAGTCCTCCAGAGTCAGACCCGGAAAGCTAAACCAGTCATCGATCGTGTCAGGACGGAAGATGCCGTTGTGCCGGGGCACCTGTTGTGTGTCCAAGGTCACCGAGCGGTCCACGAGCCGAAAATCGTTTGAGATCAGCATGTCCCAGCGATCTTGAAAGTCCTGCTGCGTCAAATAGTCGTACAGATACCAACTGACGCTAACGCCACTCTTAAACGCGCCGGCAGCGATAGCCCCGTCACCCGGTTGCTGCACGGTAAACGTCGTGGGCGACCGGCCCATTTGCCCGTAATAATAGAGATAGAAGTTCACAACGCCCAGGTCGACATTGTGAAAGAACGGGTAAAACGGCGCGGCGAGTCGGTCATAGCGTGTGCCCACAACCAAGTCGTAGCAGCCGCTCGACTGCTGCTCATAAACACCATAGAAATCCACGTACAGCCACTCGCCGCCAGTCAGCACCGGATCTCTCACCGCCACCATAAAGTGCAAATGGTTGTTTGCAGTGATGGTGTTGTTTGGCGTTCCATCATCCTTGAGGCCAGCCCCAGCACCACCTGGACCGGTATTGCCAGACCATGCGATGTGTCGTTGTGCCCAGACAAAGTCACCTACGTCGACCGGAATTGCCTGACTGTTCGTGCCCCACCATAGGTCGCTTGGGTTGTCGAGGTTGGCAAACTTCAGGTACTTGTCCCGCGATGTTCCTGGGTCATCGGCGGAGGTGCGCGTCTTGGCCATGTTGATATCGTTGCTTTTTCCATTTCGTAAATGGAAATAGAAGCTCCGATACTCGAGGTCGCCAATGTCATCGTGTTCGATCACCAATACGTTGCCATGCCAATCGTCCCAATACTTGGCCACAACGCGACCGCTTGCGATCGACCGCACCCGAAACGCCGGGTCTTCTCCTTCATCCGTGGATTTGCTGTAGTCGATCGAACCATGCGCCCGTCTGTCGGCGCCGTTGTAAATCCAGCCGTGGTTGAGCTTCACATCGCCGTTCGTGTAGGGCAGGTACAACGGTACTTGGGCATAGATTTCTCGAAGCGCAATCGCTGCGCTTGCGTCATCGGCGTACATATCTTCGGGGCTGTAGTACGTGACCGTGTCGCCACTTCCGTCTTCGCCTTCGGTTAGCGTGTACGTGCAGCAACCGATTCGCTCTACGGGCTCAACGCAAACTTCGCGGTCGGGTAGCGGCCAGTTGGAGGTGTAGTCGGTCTGGTGAAAGTCCCGGCCGATCACAACGCCGGGCAAGCTGCTCCACGAAACTCGCCCAGTGCTCACCGCATCCGTCAGCCGGATATTGAGTTGTGGGACGCGGTCTGGTTGAAGGTCATCCAAGTCCGCTTCCACGCGTTGGCTTCCCGGCGCCACGGCGAAGTTGGCGATCACCGGTTCGATCGGATCGGTTTCGTCAAAGGCATCGCGGAGCTCAGTCGCGTTCACCAGCGTGCCACTGAAAACGCCGCGGTCGGTGATCGGTTCACCGCCGGCGCCTCCCGTGCCATCTCCCCCTCCTATGCCGCCGTCTCCGTCTTGGGCTGCGGGATCACTGGCACAACTTGCAAGCAGGCAAACAAGACCAGCCGCCAGCAAGCGGGAAACGCGGGGTGCATGCATAGGACCTCTACCTCTGCTTCGTCAGGCAAGAAGCAGAGACGATAGTTAAGTATACCGCCGTTTCTGAATGCCGTCTCGCTCCCATTTCGCTCTGGCCCTACGCTGAAAACGAGAGCTTCAACGAGGCGCCAGCGGCTCCATTTCGCAGCTGCAACATGCGCGAAACAGCACTTTGACCACCAAAGAAGAAAGGGCGCGCCTGGGAGGATTCGAACCCCCGACC
>JBFICQ010000042.1:0-18060 GCA_041581895.1 Polyangiales bacterium
CGGCGAAAGGGTGTCTCTACCCTCCGGGACTCCAAGCACAGCCCTCAGCACACGCTGCTCGACCTCGCGCTCGAGTCGGATCGGCGTCGGGATTCGAAGCAACAGATTGACGGTGTTCTTGTCGACGACCTGGTAGGTGATCCGGGGATTGACCAGGGGAGGATTCAACCCGTGGCGGCGGTACCGAAGCGCGATGGGACGGCGCACGTCATCGAGGAACTCAGCGCATGCCTCTTGGGCAGCCGTAAGGGTTCGCCGCTCGAGCTCGCCGAGATCGCTATCCCGATCGACCGGGATCTTCATCACGTGAAGCATGTACTCACCCGCCAAGCTTTCGTTGAGAACCGGGGAGGTCATGAGCAAGCTGTTTGGAATGCTGATCGTGCGGCCGGTCCGCTGATGGCCCTGCCCGACTTCCAGTACGAGTGTGCTGAGAAGGCCGTGCTCGATGACGTCGCCCCGAATGCCTTCGATATTGATCCGATCGCCGACCGAGAATGCGTTCGAGCTGACGCGGTAGAAAGCGCCTTGGATGCAGGCAAGCGTCTCTTTGGTGCCCCAGACGAACGCCATCGCGAGAACGACGAACGAAACTGCAAGAGCCTGAAGCTGCGCCGCCCAGATCACGAAAACACCAAACGCCAGAACGGCATAAGAAAGCCCTCGGATTTGGGAGGCCAACCGCAATTGTAGCTGGTCGTTCCGTGGAAGCTTGCGGCGAATGAAGCGCAGAATGGCGTAGCGAACGCCGAACACCGCAGCGAAGAGCACCACCGTGGCGATCACATCCCTCAAAAGCTGTCGATCCTGGAGGAAATCGGAGAAGTTCGAAGGCACGACATCACCTAGCGGGCTCGAACGGACACCCCATCACGCACGCTGTCGCTCGGATATGCGATGACGGTTTCGCCCTCTTCTAACCCGGAAACCACTTCGGTTTCCAGTCCATTGCTCTCACCGAACTCCGCCTTGCGCACCACGGCTTTGCCATCTTCGACCACGAAGGTCGCCCAATGCTCATCGTGGCGAAACACGGCGCTTGCCGGGACGCGAAGAACATCTTCGTCCTCCCAGACCGTGATGCTCGCCTCAACCCGATAGCCGTCGCCTAGGGTTGCCCAAGCATCTCGCGGCTCGTCGAGGTCGATGACGACGTTCACTCTTTGCTCTTCGACGCCTAGCGCTGAGAGCTTGGTGAACGCCGAAGGCTCGACCAGCCTTACATGCGCGCGAAGCGGGCGCTTCCCTCCCCAACGTACGATCTCGACACGGGCGCCTGGCTTTATCCGAGTCGCATCCTGACTGAGCACGTCGACCACGATTTCGAGCGCCGCTGGGTCACCCACTTCCATGACCGGCGCCCCTGCCTGAACGACGCCTTCGCTCTCCTGAAGGACGCTCAACACCTGTCCATCGACGGGAGAGACGATCTCCATGTGGTCGTCCTCCTCGCTCTTGCCGCTCAGCCGCAAAAGCGCCGATCGCGCCATTTCGAGCTCGTGCTCAGCCACGCGGGCGCCGAAATTCGCTGACCGAAGGTCCTCTTTGCTTCTGCGCTCATCGGAAATCGCGCGCTCCGCATCGCTCAGGGCAAGCCCGCCTTGCTCGACGACCGCCCTTGCACGCGCAGCCTCTCTTTGTGCGAAGTCCAGTGCGACGCGGGCCCGGTTGACCGCGGCTTGAGCCTGCGCTTTTGCCGCAAGCGCCGCATCGACCCGGGCTTGAGCCTCTGCACGCGAGCGTGCGTCGAGAAGCGGCGGCGGCAGGGGGACTAGCCTTGCGAGCACCTGGCCAGCTTTGATCGGGTCCCCTGCGTGGAGCTCGATTCGTCCTAGATTCCCCGTGATCGGCGCGGAAACCAGATAGCGGTCGATCACCCGGGTTCGTCCGTCTTCATCGACGGTGACGGCGAGAGGCCCTCGAGAAACTTCGGAGACCTCGACATCGACCGGGTTTGGAATCCAAGCCACGACGATGATCATCACCACGAACGCCGCTGCAAGACCGACCAACACCCCGCGAACCCACTTCCTGCGCGTCGAAGTGCTATTCATGCGCCATCCTTCCTTTACTCCCGAGTCTTTAGAACAGCAATGAGGTCCAAGGTGTCCAATCTTCTTCGAACGAGGAGCGCACTGACCACAGCAGAGATGAGAATCACGAGAATCGCAAACGCATAGGTTTGTTGTGAAATCATCAACGGCAGTCGGAACTGCTCTGGATCGGCTTGTCCCTGCACGAGCGCTTCTGCACCAAGGTTCCCGAGGACTAAGCCAATGGGGACGCCGAGCAATACTTGGACGGCCTGCTCTCCAAGCAGGATGGCCGATATCTCTCCTCGCGTGAAGCCGAGCACACGAAGCGTAGCGAGATCGCGACTTCGGACCGAAAGGCTCACGCGTGCGTTGTTGTAAACCACTGCAATGGCAATCGCGGTTGCAAAAAGCGTCAGAATGAAGGTCACGACTTTCATCGTGCGACGTGTCTGTTCTTCAAACTTGTCGAGGACGGTGCGTTTCCGAGCGATGCTTTGCACACTCGGGATGTCGGTCAGCCGGGACTGAAGCTCCACCTCGTGTTTCGGATCGACGCGCAGCAAAGCGGTATTCGACGACGCCCCCTCCCGAAGGATGCGATGGAGCTCGCGCTTCCGCATGTAGCCCTGAATTCCAAACGATTCCTCGACGGTCCCCGTGAGTCGTACCTGACGCGTGCTCCGGTCGCCCTCTTTGAGCTCGACGTCGATCAGATCCCCTGGCTCGGCACCCAGCACTTCCGCGAGAATGCCGGTAACCAGCACCCCGGTGTGGGGCAAGTGTGCAGGGCGTGCTTTCACATCGTAGAGGCGTCGGAGCTGCGAGCTCCCCGGAATCCCGATGAGAACGGTGTCTCTCCAACGCGAGCCGACCCGCATTCGCACAGGAGTCTGACGCAACCCCTCGGACTCTAGCACCCCGGGCAAGCTCCCGATGTAGCTCAGGCTTCCTTCATCGACCGCATCTGCGAAATTGACCGTGATGTCTTCTCGGAGCTTCTTTCCAAACTCCATGTCGATGATCGGCTGCATCGCGTCCTCCCCGAAGCGCCCTAAGATCACGATGCCGGCGGCAAACGCGATGCCTAGGGAAGACAGAAGCGTTCGGATCGGCCGTCTCCAGATCTCGCGAAACACCATCATGGTGGTTTGTGCAACTCGCCCGATCAGGGGGAGTCGCTCGAAGACGGACGCACGGTAGCGCGCGGGCGACGGAGGACGCATTGCCTCGGCGGGTGGGAGCGTTACCGCCTGTCGGACGGCAATAGCGATTCCGAGCGCGGCCGCAAAGAAGCTCGCCAGAATCGCGTTGATGCTCACCGGAAGATCGACGCGGCTGCGGATCATCGGAAGACGGAAGAATTGCGCGTACAAATCCAGCATTGCATTGCCCATCCAGGCGCCGAGAGCCAAGCCGAACACGGATCCGACGAACACGATGACGCAGACCATCTTCAGATAGTGCAGCGCGATCGTGCGATTCTCGTAGCCAAGCGCCTTTATGATCGCGATTTGAGCGCGCTGAAGCGTGACCAATCTCGAGAAGACGACGTTCAGCAGGAAGGCAGCAACCGCCAAGAACACGACGGGCAGAAAGACCACCAGAATTTCGATTTGCTGAAGCTCGCCGGTGAGCATCAAATGCGACATCTGGTGCTCGCGGGTGACCGCGCCCAATCCTCCATACGGTTTCAGGATACTGTCGACCGCATTCAATACGGCATCTTCGTTCGCGCCGGGCTCGAGCTTCATCACGACGTTGTTGAATGCACCTTCCATTTGGAAGGCGGCGGCCACCCCGGCCTCGGCCATCCACAAGGGGCCGTACCTCTCGTCGTCAACGACGATCGTTCCCGGATCGACCGCAAACACGAATTCGGGCGAGAGCGCCAAGCCAACGACCACCAGGTCCTGAAGCTTTCCGTTCAGGATCGCGGGGAGGGTCGAGCCCGGGGTGAGCGCATGCGCCATTGCGAAAGGCTCGTAAACCAACACCTCACGACTACGCCCGGGCTCGGGCAGACGCCCCGCTTTCAACAACACGTCGTTGAGCGGCGGTCGACCATGCATGGGAAGCGAGATGATCTCACCGCGCGCGGGCGTGACTAGCCCCTCCATGGGCAGGAGAACTTGCTTGACGATTCGCGGATAGACTTTCGATACACCCGGCACCTCGGCGACGCGATCGGCCACCGAGTCCGGCGCCCGTTTGAGTGCACCGAAAACGTCTGCGAATCGGTAATTGTCGTAATAGACGGCGCGAGATTGGCCGAGCGCGCGCCAGGCAGTTCGGAGCGTGATGTAGCTGGCGACCCCGACTCCTACCACCAACGCGATCGTCAGGGCTTGCCCCTTCAAGCGCATGAGGTCTCGAAAGAGCTTTCGGTCGAGCAGATTCACCAGCTGAGGTCTTTCGGCTTGATTTTGTGTTCGTTCTCGTGCTCTTGATGGACTCTCCCATCTGACAGCGAGATGACGCGGTCCGCCATCGATGCCATGGGAGCGTGGTGTGTGATCACGGCCGTCGTCGTTCCAAGCGAGCGATTCACTTCGTCGATCACCTCGAGCACCCTGATCCCGGTCTTGAAGTCGAGAGCGCCAGTAGGCTCATCACAGAGCAAGATGTCCGGCTGTTTGGCGACCGCCCGCGCGATCGCAACACGTTGCTGCTCACCCCCAGACAGCTGAGACGGGAAATGGTCCATGCGGTCTGCCAGACTGACGAGCTCGAGGGCGTCGCGCGGATCGAGCGGCTCTTCCGCTATCTCGGTGACCAATGCGACGTTTTCCCGTGCGGTCAAGCTCGGGATCAGGTTGTAGAACTGAAACACGAAACCCACGTGGTCGCGACGAAACCGCGTGAGCTCTCGGTCGCCGAGAGCGGCGATGTCGCGCCCTTTGTACAGCACGCGCCCTTCCGTCGGAACATCGAGGCCGCCCATGATGTTGAGTAGGGTCGATTTACCGCTCCCTGATGGACCGAGCAGCACCAAAAGCTCGCCTTGCCGCAAACCGACGGAGACCCCGCGCAATGCGTGCACGTCTACATCGCCCATCCGGTAGGTCTTCGTAACGTCGTGCGCGGCGAGTACGACTTCGTGTTGCTCGGACTCCGACATCGTGAGTTACGGTCTTGACGCCTGCAGGAAGGAGGCAGAGGGTTCGTACGCCCTCGCTCAATCGGGGTCAACTGTCTCTTGTACATCCACGCGTTAGAGGAGTATCACCATCAAGGCCGTAGTTCGGGCTCGGGAGAATCGAGATGCAGGTGGAATCGGAGTTCCAGAATGCCACTCTCGGCGAGCAGACATGGCGCTACCATGACTCGGGGCAAGGGCCGAGCGTCGTGTTGATCCACGGGTTTCCCGACTTGCCTCATTCCTATGCCAACATCGCACGTGCGCTCAACGATGCGGGCTATCGGACCATTCTCCCCTACCTGCGCGGTTATCATCCCGATACGATCGTACCAGGGCGCCCATACGATGCCGTGAGCATCGCAGAAGATGTCATCGGTTTGCTCGATGCGCTGGGCCTGAGCTCGGCGGTTTTAGTTGGCCATGATTGGGGCGCGTCGGTCGTATGGGGTGCCGCAGCAATCGCGCCAGAACGCATCGAAGCCATCGTACCCATCGGCATTCCGCATCCTGAAACGCTTCGGCCGAAAAATGCGCTCGAGGCGATCGGCGTTCTCGTTCTCGCTCGGCACTTCGTTTTCTTCAAAACACCATGGGCGGAAGCCATGACCAGGCGAGACGACTTCGCCTACATCGAGACGCTGTACACGCGATGGGCTCCCGACTGGAGGGGCCCGGAACGAGACGCCGCGCTCGCACGCATCAAGGCTGCGTTTGCCAACCCCGAGGTGCTCAAGGCGGCGATCGATTATTACCGAGCCCTTTCCCCGCAGATCGATCCTCGCCTCACCGGGCCACTTCGGTGCCGCGGGCTCATGGTGGCGGGAGGGAAGGACTTCGGCGGCCACATTGGACCCTACAAGAAGTCCGCGCGACTATTCGACGAAGGGGCCGAGCTCTGGGTCGCGCCCAGCGCAGGCCACTGGCCTCACCGGGAGGAACAGGCCCTGTTCATCGACCGCCTGCTTGCTTTTCTCGAAGAACGGCCCTTGGAGAGGTGAATTTGAGGCCTTGACGAAATTGGTTGACAGCCTCAACTAATTGGTTGCACCCTACAACCAATGGAGAATCCCATGAAACGAGAGCAAGTACACGAAGTGGTGAAGGCTGGATACGCAGAGATCGCGCGCAAGGGCAGCGGATGTTGTGCCCCCGCCGAAGAGAAAACGACCCCCTGCTGCGGCACGGCCGCTCCGACCACCGAGGCCAAGACCGCCTCGCGCATCGGTTACACCGAACAGGACATTACCGGTCCCGCCGCGGAGGCGAATCTAGGGCTCGGTTGTGGCAATCCAACGGCGCTCGCCGGCCTCCAGCCCGGTGAGGTGGTCGTCGACCTCGGCTCGGGCGCGGGATTCGATGCGCTCCTCTCCGCGGAAAAGCTGGGGCCCGAAGGGCGTTTCATCGGCGTCGACATGACGCCCGAGATGCTCGAACGCGCCCGCACGAATGCGGTCAACGCAGGGTACGCACGCACCGTCGAGTTCCGCGAGGGGCTCATCGAAAACCTCCCTGTAGCATCGGAAACGGTCGACGTGGTCATCTCGAACTGCGTCATCAACCTCAGTCCCGACAAGCCGCAGGTCTTTCGGGAGGCTTACCGGATTCTCAAGCCGGGCGGACGACTCGCGGTCAGTGACATCTTGCTGACTCAGCCGTTGCCCCCGGATGTGGCAGACCTCGCCGCCAGTTGGATCGCGTGCGTCGGCGGGGCGTCGACCGAAGAGGAATACTTTGGGTACATTCGGGCCGCCGGTTTCGAAGACCTGCAACACACGCGGAAGCCGGCAAGCATGCTGCTAACCGCCGACATGCAAGATCCCCTTTGGCAGGCTGCGGTCGCCCTCCTCGGCGAAGATCGCATCCGAGAGCTCTCCGACACGGTGTTCAGCTATTCGATTACCGCGAAGAAATCATGAAAGGCGTGATCGACGATGTCATCGCTTTTTGTCGGATGTTCTCGATTTTCGAGCGAGAAGAGATCTGTTGTGGCACGGTCACGCCCGCGCAATGCGTGCTTCTTCAGACGCTCCGCTCGGGGAAGTGGGACGTCTCGAGTTTGGCGGCGCACACTCGTGTGACCAAGGGCGCGATGACTCGACTGATTGACGGGTTGGAAAAGCGGGGCTGGGTGAGCCGCCAGCAAAGCAACAACGACGGGCGCCGTTTCGTCATCTCGCTCACGCCTGAGGGCAACGCGGAATCCAAGCGGCTGGTCGAGCTTACCGAAAAGAGCATTGCGACGATTCTCAGCCGCGTCCCCGAAAGCGAGCGCGACCAAGTCATCCGAAGCCTGCACCTGCTCCGGCAGGCGGCGGAGCACACCCGCTCCCAGCTCGACTGCTGTTAACTGTGACTCCTAGTCGACGGTGATGACTTCAAGCTCACCGTCCGCGTGCTTTCGGCGAAGGACTTTCTTGTCGTACTTCCCAACGCTGGTTTTGGGAATCTCCGCGATGAAGGTCCAGCGCTCTGGAAGCCACCATTTCGCAACTTTGTCTTCGAGGTAGGCACGAAGGTCGCCTGGGCTGATCGTGCTTCCCTCCTTTCGGACGATGCAAGCGAGCGGGCGTTCGTCCCACTTTTCGTCGGGGATGCCGACGACGGCTGCCTCGGCCACTTCCGGATGCGCGATGATGGTGTTCTCGAGCTCGACTGACGAGATCCATTCGCCTCCTGACTTGATCACGTCCTTTGCCCGGTCGGTGATCTGCGCGTACCCGCGCTCATCGATGAAGCCGACATCACCGGTTCGGAGCCAGCCGTCGTGGAACTTCTCGTCGTCCTCGACGCCGTAGTAGCTGCCGGTGACCCAGGGCCCGCGTGCTTCGATCTCGCCGACCGACTCCCCGTCCCATGGGAGCGGATCGCCTTTGCCGTCGACGATTCGAAGCTCGACTCCCGCTACGGCGCGGCCTGTTCGGCTCCGGTATCTCCACTGGTCCTCGCCGGTGACGCCCTTTGGCGGCGACGCGATCGTCCCGAGTGGGCTCGTCTCGGTCATACCCCAGAGCTGCAAGATGGTGACGCCGTACCGCTCTTCGAATGCGCGCATCAGCGATTCAGGAACGGCCGAGCCGCCGCAGATCACCAGTCGAAAGGACGAGAGATCGATGTCTTTCCCCTCACCGTAGTTGAGGACGCCGGTCCAAATGCTCGGTACGGCACCGGCGATCGTCGGCCGATTGCGCTCGATCATGAGGACCAAGGGCTCTGGCTGCAGAAAGCGAGTCGGCTGGAGAAAGTCGGTGCCGACCCACCACCCGGCATACGGTAAACCCCAGCAGTTTGCGTGAAACATGGGCACGATCGTGAGGACCATGTCCTTCTCGTTGAGACCTGCAACCGCTCCGGAGGTGATGCCATAGGAGTGGAGCAGTGTGGAGCGGTGGCTGTAAACGACCCCTTTGGGGTCACCGGTCGTGCCGCTCGTGTAAGCCATCGAGGCAGGGGCGCGCTCGTCGAGGGTAGGCCATTCGATGCCCGGAGATTCCGACGACAACAGCTCTTCGTACCGGTGCAGAGTCGCTTTTGGGGCATCCCGAAGTAACGTGTCGTCGCCGCTTCCGACGACGATGATGTGCTCGACGGTGGTCATTTCCTTTGCGACTTTGCCGAGCAGCGGCACCAGGCTGTCGTCGACGATGATGACCTTGTCCTTCGCGTGGTTGATCACGAACGCGAGCTGCTCCGGGAAGAGACGAATGTTCAAGGTGTGCATCACGGCACCCATCGACGAAATCGCGAAGTACGCCTCGAGGTGCTCCTGGCTGTTCCAACAAAAGGTCCCCACGCGGTCCTGTTGGCGAACGCCGAGCTTCGCGAGAGCTTTCGCGAGTTGCTCTGTGCGATCGCCAACCTCGGCGTAGCTCCCTATCCGGTCACCCTCCTCCTCTACGGTGATGACCCGGCTGTTCGCATAAAGTCTCCTCCCATGCTCGAACAGATCCGAGATGAGGAGCGGCCGATCCATCATGGTCGAAAAGCTCACCTATGCCTCCTCGTGATGCTCATCGAGCACTAATCCGCTGTAAACCCGGCTTCTTTGTGAGAACCATCGCAAAACGGTTTGTTCTTGGACTTGCCGCAGCGGCAAAGCGCGGCTCGGGTGCCCGACCAGGCGCGACGGCCGCTGGCCGCGACGATGGTGAAGTTCCCGTTGAGCAGCAGTGGCCCATTCGGCGCACGGCTGACGTGGAGCTTCCCGCCTTTGGACTCGAGACCCTCCCCCGTTTCGCCGATGGCGCCCGAATCGTTGAAGCCGGCCTGTTCGTGGCTGTTGTCGCAGAATGGCTTGTTCTTGGATTGCCCGCACCGACAAAGCGCAGCTCTAAAACGGACTCCGTCCATGTCCGCGGCAGCTCCGTCGATCTCGAGGTCGCCGCTCACATACAAAGGCCCGTTGTATACGACCTGCACGACATTCTCCGAGCCCGCGACCTCGGCTGCGCCGCCGTCTTTGCGTATGTAGCTCAACGCCCCGCTCGGACATCGACGGACGACCTCCGTGACCTCATCGGCGTTCACGGTGTCCGGCTGACACCATGGCTCTCGGCCTCCCACGAACAGCTCGTTCTTTGCGCGACCACACTCGCCGATGTGAATGCAAAGCCTGCCGTCCCATTGGACATCGACATCGGCTCCCTCATAAGTGACCTTTTTGCCGCTCATGGTTCTCCTTTCTCGCACATGATGCACAGATGCAGACCCGGTTTCGCGCCTCGGGCGGAATCGCCTCCAAAGCCTCTGTGCTCACCGTTACCGCCACGCACCAACAGGACTCTGCGTCCTGGCCCGCGGCTATCGCACACTGATTACTCTGCCCGCAGAGCGGGCACTTCGTCGTATCGCTGAAATCGGAAGTGATGGTCACTTGATTTCTCCGAGGCGTTCTAGCTGTTCATACTGCTCTCGGTAGAGTTGGTCGATGTAGGAGTGCATCTCGTTGAGACGGAGCAGCCGCTTTTGGGGGCCCGCCTCCTTTTCGTTGGCGTCGCAGAGCTTGGCAAGCTCGCTGACGGCTTCGAGGGAGGCGGTGGCGCGGGTGGCCGAAATTGCAAGCACACCCGTCATGGCGAGTGCCGGAAGGGCAACCATGAGAAACCTCGCCCAAATGCCCTGAGGCGTCCGCCGAATCATCCAAGGAGAAAGAACCAGTAGAATCAGCGCTGCCAAGCTCGCCAGGATCCATGGCCCGTGGCGATGCCACACGTGACGCCAGGCCCCCGCTTTGCTCTCCTTACGTGCCTTCTCGCAGGGATCGGACTGCTTGAGGTGCCGGATCTCCTTCGCGACCGCGCTCGAGAGCTCTTCCGCGAGCTCGGAGTTGAGACTCACCTGCGAGAGATCCACCGCTCTCGCTTTCGACCGCTTCTCGGGAGGAACCAGCGAGAATCGATTGACGTAAACCGTGCGCCCGGAATCCGCGACGTAGGAATAGAAGACAGGAGCTCGTTCGGCGGTCGCTGAGCTGGCGAGCATCAAGGCAGCGACGAGGAGGAGGATCCGCATAGGCTGAAGGGGGGCTCTGTTTGGCGTTCCACGAAAACACGAGCGCGCCTGCAGCCGCGCTCGCGTACGCCCCGATGATGATACCGATCTCGGCTGCGACCAAGAGATCTCCAGCGAGGAAAGGCGTGAATCCTCCATCGGGGACCGACTTATCCCGGAACGTGCTAAAAAACCAGGGCCCGTGGAGATAAGCGAATCGACTGTCGGCTGGTTGTTTTTCGGGGTGAGCCTCATCGGGGCGCTGTTCACGCTGAACGCATTCATGCCCGTTCGCCGAATTCCGGCGCTTTTCGTGCCGAGCTTCTTCGGGTCGTGGCTTACTGCCGAGCTCGCCCTTCAACACATCCTTTGGCAAGCGGTGGTGGCGTTGTTGTTCGTGGAGCTCGGCGCGCTGACGACCTGGCCGGGGCTCGTGGGGCTGGGGATCGCCGCCGCGTCGTGGTTGGGGCTTCTCGTTCTCTTTTGGGACGGATGGAAGACTCGATCCACTTTTGACGAAGCGCTTTCCGATTTGGCCGAGCCAGCCGATCCAAATCGCCTTCCGATTCTGCAGCTTGCGCTGCCGTTCCTGATTCGTCGTCGGGGAGTGCGCGTGACTCGAAACATCGTCTACCGCGAGGTAGCCGGCAAAACTCTGAAGCTCGACGTAGTCATGCCCGTCGAGCCCGGAAAAAATCGACCGGCGATCATGCAGGTTCACGGCGGCGGCTGGATTGTCGGCGATAAACGCGAACAGGGGTGGCCACTGATGGGACACCTCGCAGCAAACGGGTGGGTTTGCTTCAACGTCAACTACCGGCTCAGCCCCGCGGCGACGTGGCCTGACCACATCGAAGACCTCAAGTACGCGCTGAAATGGATTCGCGACCGAGCAGAGGAGTACGGCGTCGATCCAAATTTCATCGCATGCACCGGGGGTTCGGCCGGGGGACACCTCACGGCGATGATGGGCCTGACCGCCAACGACCCCGAATATCAACAGGGGTTCGAAGACTCGGACACCACTGTGCAAGCCGCGATCCCCATCTACGGGATTTTCGATTTCACCAATCGTCTCGGCACCCAGCAGCCGCAGATGCGGAAAACCCTGCTCGAACCCTGGGTCATGAAGGCGTTCTTCGAGCGAGAGCCGGAGTTGTTTCATCGAGCGTCACCGCTGGATCGAATCCACCCCGACGCCCCACCCTTCCTGATCATCCACGGAAACCGCGACACGTTGGCGCCAGTTCGTGACGCTCGCCTCTTTGCGGAACGCCTGAGGGAAACCTCGCGCGCTCCCGTCATCTACACTGAGCTCGAAGGGGCCCAACATGCGTTCGATGTGTTTGCCTCGCCGCGCACTGCCCGCATGCTCGATGGCGCACTGCGATTCTTGACAGCCATGCGTGAGCGCGCGCGAAGCTCCCTTCCCTCGCGGGAGCCGGGACGACCGCTGTCGGACGAGCGTCGCGTCAAAGCGACGTATTGAGCGCCTTTTCTACTCTTAGTAGACGAGATTGATCTGAATCGTGACGGGGCCGCCGTCATATCTGAACTTGGCGTCCTTGAACAGCGGCGGGCCAAACCTTTTCGCCTTTGCATCTCTAGATACGCCCCAAGGCTCGCTCGGGGTTCCGATGGCACTGGTATCGAGCTTGCCATTTCGGTTTTGATCGAGAAACACCGAGGCCGCATATTCGCCGAGGCCCGTGCGCTTGAACACGCAGCTCGCCGTGTCCGAGTCGACGTCGACCCAAGCCCGACGAAGCGCACGACGGTGCTTTCGCGGGAACCCCTTGTTCTTCCAAAAGAGCCCGCACGCCAGTCGGACTTGGCCCTCGGTCTTTCGAATGCCATTCACTTGAATGGTCAGCGTGTTGTCTGCTGCCGGGTCAGTGACCTCGGCTTTGGCCGGAGCCTGCGGCAGCCAGGGGAGACAGGCCATCGCCATGCAAACGGCCCAGCTCGTCTTGTTCCTACCATTCATCCAGTGTTTTCCGTTCCCAAAACCCAGTTTGGGGGCCCCCATCTCCTGCGTCCGTTGGACGAGCGGCTTGCTGCAGATGTTTAAACGAGTGGCCATTTTTTGCCAAATCTTGTCAGACGGGACGGGAAAGGAGCCCGAATTCGCCGATTTCCGACGTTTCTTATCGAAGCGATTTGGCGTCTAACCCGAGGAGCGACCAACGGGGGTTTCAAGCATCGTTGAAGGCAACCTGGAGATTGGCATCGGAGGCGTGCTCGGGTCTCCGGACAAACAGCGGCAGGGTTTCTCGGCCATCGCCTTCCACTCGCATAGCTCGGCTTTGCGGCTCCCCCCATTCGGGTCGGGCTGAATGCGCACGAAAGTTTGGGCACCCAAGCGGATCGTACACTCCGGGTCGGCGAAGGCTTGGGACCAAAAGCCGCAGTTGTAGAGAGTGACCTGCCCGACCTGCTCGCACTTAGGCTGATGCGTGTGTCCAAACACCACTCTTCGCATGCCGGTTATTTTGTAGATGAGCTCGGCGCGCTCTTCGCTGAGAAGCGGCGTCTGAAAGACGGTGGGCTTTACCGAAGACGCGTAGGCCACGTACGGAAGCATGAAAAGCCCGAGTGGAACGAACACCCAGAGCGGACTGATTGGCCAGGCAATGTTGATATGCAAAACGACCTGCCACGCCAGAAACAACGCAACCAGCAAGAAGAACGCCCGGTCGAGCCAAAGCTCGCGCGCAATCCGAAATGGGTTGTTGGTGGCAGAAGGGACGTGGACGGCGTTAAGTTTGCGCACCATCGACGGTGTTGCCCGCGAACGCATCGCAATCGACCGCACTTTGTCGTCCACGAGCAACGGATCGCGCATTGCCTGGACCCAATGGGTCCGGAGTGAAATCCAAAGCGTGGCATAGGCACCCCAGAACCACGTCCAGATCAGCAATGGCTGGGTGCGGAGCATGTACTTGAAGAAGAATCGCACGTACGCCACCGCATTCATGATGTAGTTCTCGGATTGGTGGGGATTGAAGTACCCCATTCCGTTGAGCATGTAGCGGGCCGCCAAATCTCCGAAGGGAACCCGCACCCGCGGTTCACCATGCACTTCAATCAGAGGATCGATCGGGTCGTAGACGACGCAGTTGGGGTCGTACTGATGACCGTGACTGACGTACGTATCGTCTCCACTGAGGTAAAACCAATTGCAGAACACGACTGGGTCGTCTGTGTAGAGTCTTTCGCTCGGATCGTGGGGGGCCGCCTCTTGTGGATGCCTCGCCCCTTCTTCCAACAGCCCCAATGGGGCGTCGACCCCAAGCGCGTTGCAAACGAGCTTTTGCACGGAAGGCCAGTAGAGCTCGACGTCGTGGTTGCCGATGATGAAGACCGCACGGTGTCCGTTGTTGATGAACTCGCCGAGCGCCTCGAACCAACTCGGATGGTGCTCGATGATGACCTTCATCTTGAAAACACTCTTCCACTCTTCGCTTCCGAGCCCGCGAACCTTCTCTAGCCAGTCGATGGGGCGCTGATCCTCCGGAAGAGCGGTTACGCTGTCGAAATCAAAGATGTCGCCGTTCAGAATGAGCTCGATGGGCCCATCGGTCTGCTCTTGTATGTACTCGAGGAACTTCGCGAAATCGTCGTCGATGAAGAATTCCTGGCGTTTGTATGCCATCCACAGAGGCCGCTGCGGATCGACCTCCTGGGCCTCGGACAGATGCATGTCCGACACGACGAAAGTGTGAAGGTTGGGGTCCATTAAACGGGGCTGCAAGTGTGTCAGGAACCGCCCACCCGCTCCAGTGTCTTTTTCGCGCTCGAACGGCGGGGCGTTCGATCATAGGTTAGCATGTCCGTCACGCGCGGGTCGGTCGTGCTGCTCGGCCTGCGTCGAAAGGCGGGATGCTCACGATGTACGTAGTGACGAGTGCTCACGCCCTGACGGTGATTCTCATCGTTGGCGCCATCATGGTCGCTCCCATTTACGTGCTTGCCACTTACGTTTTCAGCGGTGCTTCTCGAACGAAAGGCCTGCAAATCGGCCTTGGCTTCCTGGCGTTTGGTTCGCTCATGTTCTGGGTGTGCCTGAACGACTTGCCACGAAGGCTGGGACTTGCCGGAAACCTGATCATCCCGGCGGCGTGGATCCTGCCGAGTCTGACTCTGTATTTGTGGAGGGATTGGTTTCTCACCGAACGACTATCTCAGAAGTGGCTGGTCGGGCTCCAGCTTTTCAGAATGATCGGAAGCGTCTTCCTAATCGAGATGGCATTGGGCAACATTCCTGGGATATTTGCCTATCCGGCGGGCGTCGGAGACGTAGCCGTGGCGTTCGTGGCTCTCGGGGTGCTCTTCAGATACCGTGGAAGTGAACGCATCGGCGGTAGCGCGGTGTTCCTGGTGATCGGCTTGGGCGTCATGGACTTCGCGAGCGCCTTCTTCTTCGGTTTCACCTCATCAGAGACGCCTGTGCAGTTGTTCTTCCCCGCGGTCGAGAACGCGGTGGTCCTTTTTCCCACCGGGATGATCCCTCTTTTCCTCGTTCCGTATGCGATCTTCTTCCACACGCTGTCGGCGCTGAGCTACATGAGATACGATGCCGGCCGACCCACCTCGTTCGAGCGAAAGCAGGTCTAGGGCGCACGGCGTCCATTCAAAAAGGCGGATTTCCCGGTCTTCGAGTCGTCGCGAAGGCTGGATTTGGGTTCTGGGAGTCTCATGACGCTTCCTACGAGACCTGGATCGTCATACAACGTGGCCAAAGAGGAGATTTCGGCCCATGAAGTTGAAGCAGATCATCGCCGCAACGGATTTCTCGACCCAATCCAACGCACCGATTCGTCACGGCATCGGAATCGCAGGCGCCAGTGGGGCCGCCCTCCGAGTCGTGCACGTCGTGGAGACCCCCGGAAATGGCGAGGCGATGCAGCCTGCCATCGACCATTGGCATGCGGATGGCGGGGCGCGGCTCGCACGGCAAGTCGAGGCGTGCGCCACCGGCGGCATCGAGATCGCACATGAGACTGTCGACGCGCCTTCGGTGACAGAAGGACTGCAATCGGTGGTCGACTCGCATCGCGCGGACTTGGTGATCGTGGGCAGCACCGGCGCGACGGGACTCAAACACGTCCTGCTGGGCAGCACAGCCCAAAAGGCGCTCCGAGCTGTGCAGGCGCACATCTTGGTGGCTCGCGGCGAAGCCCCGTCCGCCGCAGGCTACCAGCGAATTCTCATCCCGACCGACTTCTCGGCGGCTTCCGAGAAAGCTCTCGAGCTCGCCCGGGCGCTCGCGGCACCGAATGCGCAATTCGATCTGGTACACTTCTGGCGCGTTCCGGAGGCTACTCATGCCGATGAGTACTCCAAGATGGTCATCGATGCCGTTGCCGCCTCGGTGAAGGAACGAGGCCGAAAACTGCTCGAATCCTTTCAACGAAACGCGCCGAGCGCTACTTTCTCTTCGGTTCAAGAATCGCCCGAACGTGGCATCGAAAAGAAACTGGAAGAAGGCGACTACGATCTCGTCGTCGTCGGCAGCTATGGGCGCACCAAGCTCCGGCACTGGCTGCTCGGAAGCGTCGCGGAACACGCGGCCAGGGTCTCACCATGCGCCGTGGCGGTGGCCAGGCCCGATTCCTGAGCGCGGGCTGACGCCTAGGCGTGACCAGGCGCGATGTTCGGTGAGGGATGAAGTAGAAAAGCCCGGGCTTGACCCGGGCTTTGAAGTGGAGGACCCACCCGTTTGCGGCCGCCGAGCCGTCCGCGTTCAGCTGGCAGTGACCGGAATGGTCACGGGTTTTGCGATTGCGCGCTTCGGGATTTGAATCGTCAGCACGCCCCCGCGCACGACAGCCCTCGCTTCGTTCGCATCGACATACTCGGGGAGCGCAAACGCTCGGTACCAGTCTTCGCCAAAGCTTTGATCCCACAGCCATCCGTCGCTCCGACCATCGCCCCGCTGGACGTAGAGCGACAGCCCTTCGCGTTCGTCCCAGTGCAGCTTCGTATTGTCCGGAAACGCCCCAGGCGTGTCTGCAACGATCATGACTTCCTTGTCGTTTTCGAGGATGTCGACGGTCGGAGTCGAAAGGCGCCGGTTTTCGAGGTCCTCTATCGCCGCATGGTTGGTCTGAACGGGCACGTGTTGCCCGGTCATCCGATCAGCGGTGCGTCGAAACGCGTTACGCATTCGTTCGATGAAGTTGTCCATCACTCACCTCTTCAGTGAGCTCCCGCTAGGAGCTGCGTACTTCGATCCGCTTGGGTTTCGCGGCCTCCGACTTCGCCAGGTGGACCCGCAGCACTCCGTGGGCGAGCTCGGCGCTCACACCGCTCGGATCCACCGTGTTCGGCACCCGAAATGCGCGCGAAAACGCGAGAGGTTGGATCTGGGTTCGTGCTTCCGAAGCGGCTTGTGTCCCTTCAATGACGAGCTCGGAACGATCGAGCCGCACCGAAAGCGAGTCTTTCGGCACGCCCGGAAAATCGGCGACGAGCAGGATCTCGTCCTGGTTCTCGTAAACGTCGACTCGCGGCGTGATGGTTATTGCCTCGGATTCTTCGGGCTGATCCAGGCTCGAGCTTTGTGGTTGAGTCAGCGCTTTGCTTTGGGAAATCATCGTCGAACCTCCTTCACACTGCGGGTTAGGACACTTGGACCTGGATCTGCCTCGGCTGCTCTTCGGCCACCTTTGGCATGGTCATTTCCAGGATTCCGTTCTTGAGCCTCGCCGTGGCTTTTTCGACGTCGACGCGACAAGGGAGCGTGAAGCTTCTCGCAAAGGAGTGACTCCCCCGCTCTTGGCGATGCACCGAGTAGCCCTCGGGGACCTCGGCCTTGCGCTCACCACGAATGGTCAGCGAGCTCTGCTCGATGGAGATGTCGAGGTCCTTTTCCGAAACCCCGGGCACCTCGGCTAGGACCCTGAGCTCTGCTCCGTTGTCGTACACGCCAATGCGCGGCCAGGCGGCACCGGCTATCCACGCTTGCCCGCCGCGTGCGTCCCCGCTCGCCCCCCAGCCTCGCTCGAAGTCCAGGAACAGTCGGTCCATTTGGTTTCGAAGGTCGTTCAACGAGGTCAGCTGGCGCTCGAGACCTCCCAAACCGATATTATTCCATCGTGTCAACATGACATAACCTCCTTCCTCTAAGGCCCTTTCGAGGCCCTCCGCAAGATCAGTAATCACGCCAACGTGAGGATCAAGGGGCCCCGAGCCGGCTTCGTGGCCGGAACGCCGCGAATAGAAATGGCCGCCCCGGTGTTGACGCAGCGAAGACAGTGGTTAGGCGTCAATAGAGGCGGCCGAGTCCCGCCCTTCAGAGGTGGCAGGCCATGCCAAGAAGGGAGGCGCGATGTTTTGGCAATGCAACGAGTGCGGCGGGCTGATCGACGCAGTCCCTCGCGTTTCAGTATGTCC
>JBFICQ010000043.1:0-18024 GCA_041581895.1 Polyangiales bacterium
CCACGTCCCCCTCCTCGAGGGCCTTGCGCGCACGCGCAAGCTCGTCCTTGGCGGCCTCCTCTCGCTCATGCGGGGTGAGGGGAACAGCTTCGGTATCGGTTTCGGGCTCAGCGTCGGTGCGGATGACGGGACCAAGGTCAGCGCCAGTGACGGTGCTGGTGCCCGCATCGGCTGCGGCGCCAGTGTCGGTGCCGGGACCGATGTCAGTGCCGGTGCTGGTGTGCTGCCTGCCTAGTAATCCCCACGCAGCCAACGCTGCGCCGACGAGGAGCACGAAGATCATCGGCATGCTACGTCGGCGGCCCGGTTTCCTCGGAGCCTTGCCGCCGTACGCCTCACGAAGAGCAGAGACCAGCGTACGGGCACTGGCGAAGCGTGCGCCTGGGTCTTTGCTGAGCGCCCGCATGATCACCTGGTCGACCGCGACTGGGATTGCAGCTCCGCGGTTGGTTTCACTCGGCGGAGTTGGGTCTTTGTACATGACGTTTTGCGCGACGACGATGGCTTCGACGCCAGGGAAGGCACGCTCTCCCGATGCTGCCTCGTACAGGACAGCGCCGAACGAGAACAAATCGGTCTGTTCACTGTACTCGCCCTTGAGCAGCGTCTCCGGAGCGGCGTAACAGGGAGTGCCCAGGAACTGCCCCTCTTTGGTCAGCTCTGCGTTGGGTACACGCGCGATACCAAAGTCCGCGAGCTTCACCTGTCCGTTTTCGGTGATCAAGAGGTTCTCGGGCTTCAGGTCCCGGTGGATGACCCCTGCCATGTGCGCTGTGGCCAGCGCGTCTGCGATTTGTTGCGCGACATGCAGCAGCTCTTCTTTGGAAAGAGGGCCTTTCTTTCGGAGTTGCTGCTTCAGGGTGTGACCCGGGACGTATTCGAATACGAGATACGGTCCGTGCTGTCGATCGTCTCCAGCGTCGAATACTTGAACGATATTCGGATGGTGGAGCCGTGCCGCAGCTCTCGCCTCGTTTTGGAAGCGACTCAGGAACATGCGCCGGCTTTCTTCGTCGAGGTCGACATCACGCAACGTCTTGATAGCCACCAATCGATCCAGATCAGCGTCGCGCGCGAGATAGACGTACCCCATCGAACCCGAGCCGAGGAGTCGCTCGATGCGGTACCGGCCGATCTGTTGCGGCGTTTCTTCCATGGGCGCGATCTAGTGCAAGGGCGAGATGGAGGCTAGAGGCGGTGCAGCTTGACGGTGTTGGTCCTCCCGGACGTCGGCCAGGCGAGTACCATCGCGAATGCCTGGCCTCTCTTGCACAGGTCTTCTCGTACGAGAAGCTCGGTCGCGATTCGAAGTGTTTCGTCTAGCGATTCCGGGGGTACTTCGACTCGGGGAATGACTCCCCATTCGAGGGCGAGCCGGCGAGCGACGCGAACTCGGCTGGTCACCGCGAGGATGGGCGCCCGCGGGCGGTGCTCCGACAAGAGCCTTGCGGAACGTCCATCGTGTGTGAACACCACGACCGCCTTCAGTGGAAGATTTGTCGTCAGCACGGCGGCTGCGCGCGCCGCCGCGCTCGCAAAGGGCCACTCCTCGTGCTCGGCATCCCGGAGATCGCTGAACTCTTTCGAGAAATGCTCGACGTAGTCGGACTCCACATCGCAGATGATCGCATCCATCATTTTGAGCGCCTGCACCGGGTAGCGACCTGCCGCCGTCTCGCCGCTCAACATGACGGCATCGCTGCCGTCCATGACAGCGTTCGCGACGTCGGCTGCCTCCGCACGGGTTGGCCTCGGGTTGCGAATCATCGAATCCAGCATCTGAGTCGCGGTGATCACCAGCTTCCCGCGTGCATTGGCTTCGTGAATGATGCGCTTTTGGACGAGCGGCACCCGTTCGGCGCCGAGCTCCACGCCCAGATCGCCCCGCGCGATCATAATTCCATCGGCAGCGTCGACGATCTCCGACAAGGCCGCCATTGCTTCGGGGCGCTCGATCTTCGCGATCACCGGAACCTCACCGGCCAAAGCCTTCGCTTCGCGGACGTCTTTCGCGGATCGAACAAACGACAACGCGATGTAGTCCGCCTCGAGATTTGAGATGGCAAAGGCCAGGTCGCTCCGATCTTTCGAGCTGAGTGTCGGAGCGCTGATCGCCACCCCAGGCAGGTTGACGCCCTTGTTGTCGGACAGCGGTCCGCCGTCTTCCACCACCGTATGCACCGTGTTTCCATCGACCGATTCGACCCGAAGGCGGATCAACCCATCGTCGAGAGCAACCGCGTCTCCTGGACCGACGTCTCGCGGAAGCGACTCGTAACTGACCGAGACGATCTGTTGTGTGCCCTCGGTGTCGTCGGTTGTCAGCGCGAACTTGTCGCCGGCGGCTAGCTCGATCGGACCCGACGCGAATTTCCCGATTCGCATCTTGGGGCCCTGCAGGTCGGCCAGGATGGCCATGGGACGCCGCAAGGTGGAGGCAGCTTCACGCGCGAGCTTGGCGACCGATGCGTGGGTCTCGTGGTCGCCGTGCGAAAAGTTGAGCCGGGCGCAATTCATCCCGGCCGAGACCAGTGCGGCGATCTTGTTTTTGGTGTCGCTGGCCGGCCCGAGCGTGCAGACGATCTTGGTGCGTCTCACAGCGCGGTTGTAGCGAGTATTGTCAGCTACGCCAACCTATCGGTGCCGATACCGCGCGGGCTCCCAGCGGCCGATGTTTAGCTTGAACCCCAAACGCACCACGAACGTCAGGTAGAGCGTCCATTCGCTTCGGTCGACGTCGGGTGGTGTGTTTCGGTTGGACGGGTCGGCGCTGATGTACCGCGTTCCAATTCGAAACCAAAGCCCGCGAAGCGTCTCACGGGGCCGGTAGACCGGTATTCCGAACCCAAACCCAACTCCGAGCGCTGAGCTTCGATCACCATCCAAAGCAAACGCTGCGCCGAGCTCGACATAGACCGATTGCAACATCAAGTCGGCAAACTCATTCCAAGTCTGTTTGTAGAGAAAGAAAAGTGCCGGGAAGAGAGGACGAAGGTCGACACCGAGGAACAGGTGCTGCCCCGAATCCGGACCCCAGCGTCCGGACAACACGAATCCGGCGGCGTCGGCGAAGAGGAGTCTCGTCTCCCCGACGATCGAGATGTCAGCGTCGCGCGAAATCCACGTAGCTCCTGGACCGACCCCCAACGCCAGGACGAGGCCTCGATCCCAGCGCCCATAGAGGCCGTCGCCGCCACGTTGCGCGCTGGCGGAGCCGCCAAACGTCGAAAGGACCAGGATCGAGCCGACGATCACCCACAGCCGGGCGTCCCGTGTCATGATTTCCCCATGCACTGGCCGGCGTGGCGGGTCAAGAACTAGAGGCGGTAGACTGTACGCATGGGGCGTCCGTTCGGCTTAGGGCTTCGAAGTCAGCTCATGGTTGCGCTGATCATCGCATTCGGCGCGGCGTTCGTTCTGCTCAGCCTCGTCACCGCGCGGCTCGATGAGAGCGAGAACGCGGAAGAACGGCGCCATCGAGCCAACGGCGTAGCGCAAGCGCTTGCCGCGAGTGAAGGAGCTCTTGGTGAAGGATTCAGTCTAGGGAGCATTGACGAAATGATCGCCAAAGGGCTGGTCGATGGCGTCGAACTTCAGTCCGAGGACGGCCAGGCGCAACGCTGGGGTCGAACGGTCGGTGTGCCGGATGCAGTCGCGCGCACTTCTGGCGGAGCCGACCTTCAGGTTTGGGTGCCGGGTGGAGGGCGCGGAGATGCGACGCGTCGAAGCTTGTTCGTGTTCTATCTAGGTCTGACTGCGTTGGTGGTGTTGCTTCTGTCGTACGTTCTGTTGACCTATTTCATCGTCCGTCCGATCGACGGCATGAGACGCGCATCAGAGCGGATGGCGGAGGGAAACCTTCGAACCCGCGTTCCGGTGCAAGGCGCGGCTGAGGTGGCCCGGCTTGCAAGCGCATTCAACGAGATGGCGTCTCAGCTTCGGGCCGACCGTGCTGCGCTGCAGGAGCGCCTCGACGATCTCGAGCGCACGACTGCAGAGCTGACGGCGGCGCAAGAGCAGCTCGTACGAAGCGCCCGACTTGCCGCGGTGGGGCGTCTTTCCGCCGGCGTCGCCCACGAGATTGGAAACCCGCTGGCCGCCATCCGGGGGATGCTGGATCTGCTGCAAGCGGGAGATCTCGATGCGGACGAAGAAAAAGAGTTCGTTCTTCGGATTCAACGGGAAAGCGAGCGTATCCATCACACGATTCGCGATCTTCTCGACTTCTCTCGACACGATCCAGAGCATGCCGGGCGAATCGAAAGCTCCGCAAGCCTTGCCGAGGTGGTCGAAGACACCGTGAAGCTCGTCGATCGGCAGTCGCGTTTTCGAGATATCGCCCTCGAGCTCGCGGTCGACGAATCGTTACCACGAGTACGAGGCAATCACGAACGGCTTCGGCAATTGCTTTTGAACCTCTTGTTCAACGCGGCGGATGCGCTGGCTGGACGGGGCACGATTGAAATCAGCGCCTCTGGGGCCAATGGAAGCGTGCAACTCGTCGTTTCGGACGACGGGCCTGGAATCGACGGCCAAATCCTCGATCAGGTGTTCGACCCCTTCGTGACGACGAAGCCTGCAGGGCAGGGTACCGGTCTCGGTCTCGCCGTGTGCCATACGATCGTCGACCAACTTGGAGGCTCCATCCGCGCCGAGAACCGAGCAGGCGGCGGAGCTTCGTTCGAAGTGTCGCTACCCGCCGCGCGCTAGTCCCAAAGAACCCGTCTGGTGCCACTGAGTTTGCGCTGGTCAACCGTCGACTTGCACCGACACTTCGTGATAGCCGCTGGCGCCGTCGGGAAACACGCCCTGGGCAACCGATGTTTGTACCGCGCCGGCTCCATCGGTCGAGCGGGCCATCAAGGTATGCTTCCCTGCGGTGGGCGAGCTCCATTCGTAGGTCCAGATCCCCCAGACACCTGGCTCTCCCCCTTCGATGAGCTCGCAATCCTGCCAGCTCGACCCGCCGTCGAGGCTGATTTCGACCCGATCGATGCCGCGGTCTCCCGCGAACGCGATGCCTTGCAGGAGCGCAGGCTCCCCGTCGACGATTCTCTGTGATGGGGGATGGTCGATGCGGGTCGTGGTTTTGATCGAGACCTCGGAGGCCATGCCGAGCGTTTCCCAGAAGCCGGTGGTCTCCGTGCCTTCGACGAGGGCGATCTCATCGATCCAGCGAGGCTGCTTCATCCCGTAGAGGTCGGGGAGCAGGACCCTCGCTGGAAAACCGTGCTTGGCAGGCAATGGCACACCATTCATCTCGTAGGCCAAAAAGCTGTCGTCGCTGAGACATCGTTCGATCGAGACGCTCGAGAAGAAATCATCGAGTGCGCGGAACATCACGACGTACCCAGAGCGCTCAGTTGGGAGGATTGGCTCGAGAACGTCTTTCAGGGGAGCGCCCCGCCACTGCGCGTTGCCGATCTGCCGGCCTCCCACGGGATTGTGGATGCACTCGACGGTGCGTAGGAAATCCACAGCCCGCAGGTTGCGCAGGTCGGCATATCGAAGCCCGTGCTCACGTCCGGCAAAGCCGGTAAGGGAAAGGCTCCACGCCGATTCGACATTGGTCGTGTTGAGCCCTGGGTCGAAGTTCGGGTTTTTCGCCTGGAGAAAGAAGTCCTCGTTCGAGGTGATGAAGCTCGTCGAAGTCGGGTATTCGCGCCGTGCGCCGATTGTGCCGCACGCGCGCACGAGCCACGCGCCGCCCACTGCGACGCCGACACCTCCCAACACGGCCAGAAACCTGCGGCGCCTCGTCGGCTTCCCGAGTTTGGACATGCGTCACTCATAGACCGGAAGGTGGCTCCACGCGAGCGATCGCAAGGGGAAGTGGAGAAAATCCGCACTTTCCCGGCCCGGCCGCCGCTGGCGCAGATTCGAGGGCTGAGTAATGGTCCCGCGGAGCCATGGAGATCTGGAAAAAGTTCAGCTTCGAGGCCGCGCACCTGCTTCCCAATGTGCCGGACGGGCACAAGTGCAAGCGGCTCCACGGTCACTCCTATTACGTGCATATCCACGTCACCGGAGAGTGCGACCCGGAGGTTGGGTGGATCCTCGACTTCGCCGAGATCGCCGATGCTTTTCAGCCGCTTTGGGAACAGTTGGATCACAACTACCTCAACGAGATCGAGGGGCTCGAGAATCCCACCAGTGAGGTCATCGCGATGTGGATCTGGGACCGCCTCAAGCCGGACCTGCCGCTCCTGAGCAAAGTCGTGGTCGGCGAGACGTGCACCGCGGGCTGCATCTACGAGGGCGACTAACTGCAGGGTCACGGTCGCGGCGTTTCTCCGCAGCAACGCCGTCAGTCGGTTTGAAAGGCGTTTTCGATTGCCGCTTCCTCTGCGCTTTCCGTGTCTTCTGCCTCGATGAAATGTTCCCCGAACGTTTGTTTGATGGCGTGCGCCTGCTTCTTCGTGGCGCCTCCGTCGATCAACTGCTCCTCGGTAGCTGCCAATACGTCACGGAGCGATCCCAGGTTCCGTAACAGCTTGGTCCGCGTCTTGGGCCCGACACCCGGAACGGCATCGAGCTCGCTTCGAAGCCGCCTCTTCTTGCCGACCTTCCTGCGCAATTCATTGGACGCTCTGTGCGCCTCATCGCGAGCCAGCAACAAGATCGAGAGAGCCGAGCTTGCGCGAACGGGTATGGGGTTCTTTTGGCCTGGACGAAAGACCCGATCGCCTTCCTCTTCGCCCGTTGCCTTGATTCGCGGTTTCGCCACCGAAGCCAGCTCGAGTTCGGACACGCCGACATCTTCCTTGGCCCGCTCTAGGACTCCGAGCTGACCCTTGCCGCCATCGACCACCAGCAAGTCCGGGAGCTCCCATCCAGCTTCTCCATGGCGGCCGCGACGTAGACGCCGAACGAGCACTTCATACATCGCTCCATAGTCGTCGCCGCCACCCACCTGTTTCACACGAAAGCTTCGGTAGCGGTCACGTGCCGGCTCCCCGTCCTGCAATGCGACGAAGACCGCAACGGTCTCCTCGCCGCCGATATGAGAGATGTCGACGCACTCGATGCGCCGTGGAATTGACGTTAGCCGAAGCTGCTTTCGGATTTCGTCGAGGCGAGCTTCGACGTTCTCTTGCGCGCGTTCCTTCTCTCGAAAGGCGTGCTCGGCGTTTTCCCGCGCGAGATCGAGCAGCTTGGCTTTCGCGCCGCGTCTCGGCTGAACGATCCGAGCCTTACGTTTTCGCCCTTCGTTCAAGAGCTCTTCCAAGGCCTCGCTCATTTCGATTGGCATCGGGACGAGGATCTCGTCGGGAAGAGCTGGACGCGCGGTGTAGTGTTGGCGCAGAAACGAACCCAACATTTCGTCATTGGGCACCGCAACTCGTCGTAGCGGGAAGGTGCGAACTCCAAACAAACGACCGCCCCGCATGCTGAGCACCGCCAACTCCACCTGGTCGCCCTGCCGGTAGAAACCGATCACGTCTTGGTCGGCCTTTTGAACGCCGGCGACGCGTTGTTCTTGCTGTGCTCGTTCGACGGCGCGCAGCTGGTCACGGTACAGCGCCGCCTGCTCATACTCGAACGCCCTAGAGGAGCTTTGCATTCGCGCATCGAGGTCACGCACGAGCTCGTCATGCCGACCGTCGAGAAATCGAGCGACGTTGGCGACCTGTGCCCGGTACTCCTCCTCGTCTACCTCGAGCACGCAGGGGCCGGGGCACCGCTTGATCTGATACTGGAGGCAGGGGCGTGTGCGGAGTCGAAACTCGGTGTCGGTACAGGTTCGAAGTTGGAAATAGCGGTTCACGAGCCGCAGTGTCTGACGAGCCGCCGTCGCAGAGTGATAGGGCCCGAAATATTGCGCGCCGTCAGGCTTGGGGCGTCGCACGACTTCGAGCCGCGGCCATGGTTTCTTCGCGTCGAGGCGCAACGACAAGTACTCCTTGTCGTCGCGAAGTTTCACGTTGTACTTTGGCTGATGGGACTTGATCAGCTGGTTCTCGAGGAGCGCCGCTTCCTTGTCGGTATGCGTGACGAAGGTCTCGATGTCGCTGAGCTCACGTTCAAGCCTGCTCACGAATGCGCGCAAGTCACTGGATCCAGCCTGAAAATAACTCCGTACGCGGCTTCGAAGGCTTCTTGCCTTGCCGACATAGAGGACCTTCCCCTTCGCGCCGTGAAATACGTAGACTCCGGGCGACCCAGGAAGGTTGTCGAGCTTTCGTCGTGCTGCCTCCGCGACCACGGCGATCCTATACCACCGGCGCGGCGTTCGAGCGCGCCGCCGCTCAAGTAGCGTCGAATACCCGTTGGTCGGTGACCACGATGTCGACGGGGATGTCGGTCGAAAGGTCGGGGACCTCCGCGATCAGTTGGAAGTCGAAGGCCAGGGCACACGACCGCGCGTTCTTGAGAAGCGGGAGCAGTCGATCGTAGTAACCGCCTCCATAGCCAATGCGATAGCCTCTCAGATCCACTGCCAACGCTGGAACGAGCGCGAAATCCACTGCTTCGGGTGAAATGCGGGGAGCGGTCTCGGGTGGCTCCGGTATTCCAAAGGCGCCCTTGACGAGCTCCGTGTCTGCTACGACGCGATGCAAGTGAAGCTCCTGGTCCACCACGCGTGGAAGCGCGACCTCCTTCCCTGCGATCCACGCGGCTCGTACGATGGCTTGGGTCTGCACCTCCCGACCGATCGATGAAAACGCAAGAATCGTTTTTGCCGATTCGAAGATCGATAACGCGACGACGCGCTTGGCGATCTCGGTCGAACGCGTTTCACATGCGGAGGCTGGCAGAGCTCCGCGAACGGCACGCATGCGCTTGCGAAGCTCCGCCTTCACGTGATGGCGGACCGCCTGCTCGGCGGGGTCAGCGGGCCGGCGGCTCACGGCTGGTCGATCTGCTGGGCGAGCTCCGCGTCGGCCTGCAACCGCTGGTCGATTCGTCGGATCGCCGCACCCACCACTTGCCGGGTCTTTTCTTCGAGGCTCATCCTACGCTTCTCGGAGACCTCAAGGTCCTCTGCAAGGCTCAGAGCGACGACTGCCAGCAACTGCGCAGGTGTTGCCGCCCTTGCCGCCTTTGGGCCGAGTGCTGTCACGCGTTCGTTCACGATATCCGCGAGACGTTGCAGGTATGCCTCGTCGGCATCCGAAGACATCCGATATCGGGCGCCGGCGATCTCGATCTGAAGGGTGCGCTTCACAGTTGACGCGAAGGTAGTCTTCGAGCTCCCAAGGCGTCAAGGTAGGACAAACACTTCCATTGCCGCGTTGGTTCCGCTACGGCCGGAATCGATCCACGAGGGTTTATGAGTCCCGCATCAACCATGTTACTCTTGATTCCCGGGGGATGATCACGAAGCCATGATTCAGGTTCAATGCCCGTCATGCCATGCGTCGTACGATGTAGACGAGCAGCGCTTGCCCGCGGACGGCCTCAAAATGCGATGCCCGAAGTGCAACGATAGCTTTCGAGTGCATCCAGATGGGTCCACGCGAGCCGATGGAGGCGCGAGCGCCTCGTCGCCCCCGCGACCCAAACGCAAGATGACGAAGGTTGGCCTCGGGCCCGAAGTACCGCTTCCCGGGCCGCCTGCCGCCGAGTCGGAATCGCTCACTGGCGATCTGGATCTCCCTGCGCCATTGCCGATGTCGGCACTCGACGATCTTCCCGCACCCAAGGCCGCCGACCAATCCCTCGACCTCGATCCGTTTGGAGATCTAAAGGGCGTAGAGGACCTCCCCGCGCCCAAAGCCGAAAACCAGCAACGCCCGAGCAGCTTCGATCCATTCGCGGACATGGATCTCCCCGCGCCGATCGAGGGTCCTGGCGGCGTCGACCTGCCGGCTCCGAGGGCTTCCGGTAACGGAGGCGCCTTCACCGATCTCCCGGCTCCCAAGGGCGGCCGGTCACCCGGTGACGAAGTCGACCTTCCAATGGCGCTCACCGACGGCGAGCTACCCGCTCCGATCGCGTTCGAGTCCGACCTTCCAATCCCGAGCGAGCACTCCGATCTGCCAGTCGCTCGAGATGACTTCTCAGACCCGCCGATCGAAGGTCCCGAGCGCCGCCACGGGGGAGGCCCAATCGAGCTCGACCTCCCCGACGGAGAGGACCTCGCGCTCGAAATGGACATCGATCCGGATATGAAACGCCCCGCGCCGCCGCCTCCGCCTCCGCTCGCGGGTGGAGTAAGCGCCGCCACGCCCGCCGTCGATGCCGGGCGCGTCAGTCGCGATTCGGCGGAGCTCGATCTTCCCCAGTCCGACGACCTCGAGTTCTCAGAGCTTCCAGCTGTCGGCAATGGCGACGTGGTGCACATGCCGCACCCCGGCGGTGAAGGCGGTGTCGCTTTGCCGGCGGGCAAGCGCAAGCGCACGATCGACATCAAGGCTGCGCTCTCCCGCAAACGCCCTCCGTGGCTCGCAAAGGCCGGGGCGGCCGCGCTGGGCCTCGCGCTAGTCCTAGGCGCGGGCTTCTACTCAGGTAGCACGAAGTACGGTCTCTTCGGGATCCACGTGCTGGAGCCTTTCTTGCCAGCCTCGGGCGATGCCGTTCAGGTCGCACAAACCATTCAGCAAGCGGAGGCTGCCGCTGCAGCCGACACGTACCACGCGACCGCACAGGCGCTGGTCCAACTCGAGCAGGCGCGAAGCGACGCCCATCTGAATCGGACCCTCGTCGCGCGGAGCTTGTTGCACGAGTCTTATTTCCAAATCCGCTACGGACAAGACGCACAAAGCGCGGCCAGGGCCGATGAGCTTCGGCTCCATCTACAGCGTCGCGGCGATGAGGCGCCGGGCATTCACCTCGCTCTCGCAGCCAACGCGCTTCGACAAGGCGACGCGAGCCTCGCGGCAAACGAGATTGCGCTCGCCCAGGGCGAAGATCCGGCGGATGCCTACGTAGATTTCGTAGCAGCGGAGATCGCCCTCGCGGCAGGCGATGATCAGGGCGCCCTGGCTGCATTCGAGCGCGCTCACCAAAAAGATGGAACCGCACGTGGCCAATGGGGTCTCGCGCGAGCGTATCGCTATGTCGGAGAACGAGACAAAGCTCTCGAGGCTGCGAAAGCCGCTCATCGCATGAGCCCGAATCACGCAGGTGCGCGCGTCGTCATCGCAGAACGCCTGATCGCCGACGGTGAAATCGATTCAGCGTACGAGCTTCTGCAGTTGCCTGCAGGCCTTGCCCCGAACGAACAGGGAGCGCCGCTCGCAGTAGCCCGTGCAGATCGCTCTGCAGCGCTGGCTCTGGTAGCCCGGATCGAGGAGCAACGCGGGCGCCTCGGGGCTGCTCGCGAGATGTACGAAAGGGCCGTGGAGCTCGACGCGAGCAATGCGCAAGCGGCCTTGGGTGCCGCCAGGCTGGTTCTTCTCGAGGGCGCCCACGAAGATGCACTTGCGCGATTCCAAGCGGTGATCGGCGCCGCCGTCGCTCCTGGCGCCGAGCTCGACGCGACCGGCAAGCCCAGGATTCAGGTCGAGGCGAAGGTAGGGGCTTCCGAGGCGCTCGTCGCGATGGGCAGAGCAGGTGAGGCCAAGGAGCTCTTGGCGGACCTCAAGACCGAGGAGCCGGTCAACGTCCACGTCGAGCTCTGGCAGGGCAAGATTGCGGACGCGCTAGGCGACAGCGAACAGGCGGTTCGGCACCTTCGCAATGCGATCGAGCTCGATTCGAAAGCATTTCCGGCATACATGGCGCTCGCACAGCATTACAAGAGCACGAAGCGGCCTGGCGAAGCAGTCGCAGTGCTGCAGGAGGCACAGAAAAACGTCGAGATCACCGCCGAGGTTCGCCGTCTTCTCGGCGACGCGGAGCTCGAACGCAATCGCATCGACGCAGCGATCACTCAGTACCAGGCCGCGCTCGAGATGGAACCTCGGGACTCGTCCGCTCAGTTTGGCCTGGCCGTCGCGTTTCGCCGAAAGCTCGCGCTCGACGACGCCGCCGCGGCCCTCGACATGGTCGAGGAGCTCGATGCGAAGTACCCAGGGCTCCGCCTCGAAAGGGGCAGGTTGGCCGAGGCAAGAGGCGACCTCGAAGGAGCCGTCGCAGCTTACAGAGCAGCTCTCGAGCAAACGCCTGCCGACCTAGCGCTCCAGTCCAGGCTCGGTGCCGTGCTCATGATGACCGGCAAGCTCGACGAAGCCGACGCGATACTTCGAGAAGTCTTGAGGGCCCAGCCTTACTCGGCGGAGGCAGAACATTACCTCGGCAGAATCGAGATGGAACAGGGCGATCGCACCACCGCACGTCAGCATTTCCTCCGCGCCATCAGGCTCGAGCCTCAAAATGGGCGCTACCACATGTACGTCGCCTGGGCAGCGCTCGACTCGAACGAGATGACGACCGCTCTTCGTGAGCTCGACACTGCGTTGAGTCTCGATCCGACGCTCGGTGACGCATACTGGCTTCGCGCGCGGATCCGGATTCGAGCAGGCACCGTGAGAGACGCCCTTGCGGACCTTCAAAGGGCGATCGAACTCAACCCGAGCCGTGTCGAGGCGTGGGCCGATATCGGGGAGTGCCACTATCAGCTCGGCCAGGTGAAAGAGGCGATCGCTGCGTTCAAGAAGGCCGTCGAGGCAGGGCCAGAGCGGGGCGAATGGTGGTACCGCTTGGGCCGCCTGCAGCTCGACGAGGGCCGACGCGATCCGGCGTTCCAATCGCTGACTGCGGCAGCCGGGATCGGAGACGCGATGGATGAACAGCCGTCGTGGTTGGCGGATGCACACCGTCTCATCGGCGACATCTATTACGCCCAGCGCAAGCAGCGCGAGGCGGTGGTGCACTACGGACGCTACCTCGAGCTATCGCCGGCTGACGCGATCGATCGCACGGATGTCCAGAACAAGCTCCGGAAGATCGGCACGCGAACGCCATAGCTCTAGTCGAGTCCGAAGGCGTCCGGCAAGAGAGCAGAAAGCTGGTAGTCGGCGAACGCGCCGTCTTTCGTGAAGCTCCGAATTGGAAGGTCCGAAACGAGCTCGGACAAGCATTGGCGACAAATTCCGCAGGGTGGCGTGGGCCGGTCCGCCCCTGACGCGATGGCGAGTGCCACCAAATCGTGCTCTCCTGCGACCACGGCCGCGGCCAGAGCACCTAGCTCGGCGCAGATCGTGGCCCCGTAGCTAGCGTTTTCCAAGTTGCATCCTTGAAAGACGCGCCCATCGGCCGTGAGAAGCGCTGCCCCGACGGCAAAGCCGGAGTAGGGCGCGTATGCGCGGCTGCGAGCGTCGATCGCGGAGAGCTTCAAGGCTTCCCAGTCGATCTCAGCCATTACATCGCCCCTATCACCCCTGAAATGAGTGACTCGAAACGCGATCGTACCCGCGCCGCAGCCCGTTCCACGTCGTCGTGGCTCAATGGACCATCACCGATGCCTGCCGCGAGGTTGGAGATGCAGGAGATGCCAAGCACGCGCATCCCCATGTGGCGCGCAGCAAGCACTTCGAGAACTGTGCTCATTCCCACTGCGTCCGCACCCAAGGTTCGCAGCATTCGGATTTCGGCGGGCGTTTCATAAGCAGGCCCCAGCAGCCCGGCGTAGACGCCGCGCTTGAGCTCGAACCCCTGATCGGCGGCCACCCGCCCGGCGAGCTCGATGAGCTTCCTGTCGAAGGCTGCCGTCATGTCGACGAATCGAGGGCCGACCGCCACTTGGTTGGGGCCCACCAGACTGCTCGTTCCGGTTAGATTGATTTGGTCTGAGATGGCCATCAGGTCGCCGACCCGAAACTCGGAAGCGATGCCCCCAGCGGCGTTGGTCACGATTAGCGTCTTCGCGCCAAGCCACGCGAGGAGACGAACACCAAACGCCACCTCGTAGGCGGTGTGACCCTCGTAGAGGTGCACACGCCCTTGAAGCGCCACGACCCGTTTGTCACCCAGACCGCCAACGACGAGATTTCCCGCATGGCCGGACACGCCCGATAGCGGCATGTGAGGGATCTCCGAGTAGGGAATCGTACGTGCATCCTCTAGCGTGTCGGCGAACGGGCCAAGCCCCGAACCAAGAACGAGCGCCACGTCGGAAGCCGGCACGTGGTCGCCAATCGCGGCTTTCGCTTGGTCGAGCTTCTCCATCATCGCCAACGCATTGTACGCCGACCTCCGCTATAGTGCTCACCGGATGACCAAGGGGATCGCCATTGCGTGCGTTACACTGTTGTTAGCCTGCGCCAGCAGGAGCGCCGAAGGACCCGTCAGCGAGACCGCTCGAGAGGTTTCCGACGAGGAAACGATCCCGGTCACGGTGGAACCCCCAGTGCTGGTATCGATCGTGCCGGGCGCCAAAGCCGTGGAGATCCCACGCGACTGCGAAGACCCAGTCGAAGAGACCTGCGATGCGCGCGACGACGACTGTGACGGTGTCATCGATGAAGGATGTGGATACAGCGCCGGGCTCATGCAAGTCACCGCAGCGTGGGACACGGGCTCGGATCTGGATCTCTACGTGACCGGACCTCTGGGAGACACGCTGAGCTTTCAGCGGCCCTCGACTCCGATAGGAGCCAGATTGGATCACGCGGGCCGCGGGGACTGCTCGCCCGACGTACCCAACTCACGGATCGAGAACGCGGTTTGGGTGGGACAGCGGCCTACTGTCGGCGTCTACGAGGTCGAGCTTCACTATTGGGGTGAGTGCATTAGTGGCGGAGGGCCTACCGCCGCCACCGTCTCTGTCGCCGTTGGTCGTGAGATTGCAGGGCAGTTCCGCGTGACCTTGCTGCCCGGAGAGCGCCTGCGCGTGGTTCGATTCGTAGTCCAATGACCACACTCGGTCTGAGCCGGCGGCACCTGTTCGGCGCGTGCTTGCTCGTGCAAGGGCTTCTCATCCTCGGATTGGTCGCCGTTGCTCGAGCGGGTGCCGCTGCATCTACGATCGTGCTTGGTCTCGCGGCGTGCTTCGTTCCGTACGCGCTCGCCTTGAAGCTATCGCGTGACCTGTTCAGCCGGGCCAGGTCCGAGCAGCTCGCGCTTGCCGCCCTCTTCGTTTTTGGCTTGGCTTTCGTTTTCGCACCGCCCGCGTTGTCAGACGACGTGCACCGGTATCTTTGGGAAGGTCGCGTCTGGCTCGAGGGATTCAACCCGTACGCGCTCGCTCCGGCGGATCCATCTCTCGCCCATCTCAGGAACGACAGCTGGGCGTCGATCAACAACAAGCCGCTCGCAAGCATCTATCCCCCGCTTTCGCAGGCTTTCTTCGTGCTGATGGGTCTCCTTGGAGGCGGGATCTGGACCGCGAAGCTCCTCGCGCTGCTCGCCCATGCCCTGACCACCATCGCCGTCTCGATGGTCTCTAACGATTCACGCGCTTCCCTCGCATTCGCGCTCAATCCGCTTCTCTTGAGCGAAGGCGCTCTCAATGGCCATCTGGACGTGCTCACCGGTCTCGCTCTGCTGATTGCAGCGGGGAGCCTATCGCAACACCGGATCATTCGAGCCGCCATCGCGACCTGCGCTGCAGTAGGGCTCAAGGCCGTGGGTGTGGTTCTAGTGCCTCTTTTCGTTCGTCGCCCGGGCGCGTTTGTTGCCGTTGCGCTTACGAGCGCTCTCCTGCTGTTCCCTCTGGTGGTTTTCGCACCCCTGGCGGATTCAGCTTCGGGTCCCGCGCAGTTTGCGGCTCGATGGCGCGGCAATGAAAGCTTTTACGCGGTCGTCGAGTGGTTGAGCCACCAAGCTTTCGACCGAAGCTCTGCGATCACCCTGGCTCGCGTCACCGTGGTCGGCATCGTGCTCGGTGTGGGTGCGTTCTTGGTTGCAAAACGCGCTCCCCCGGTTCGGGCGACGCGCGTCCTTTTGTGGACGACTCTGCTCCTGTCTCCACAGGTTCATCCTTGGTATCTCGCCTGGCTGTTGCCGATCGAGATTGCTTCGGGCGGTTTTGCCGCCCTGGTTTGGAGCGCGAGTGTTCTCTGCGCGTACGCCCCACTCGATCGCTGGCTTGCAGAGGGGGTTTGGGAGATGCCGATCGCGCTCCAACTCGCCGAGTACGCGTTGGTTGCCGCGGCGCTGGTAGTCGAGGCACGCAGGTGCCGAGGCCGAGATGATTTTATCAAGTGATTCCAATAACTTATTGGTTTGATCGAGCCGCTCGACGGCGCGGATTGGGTTTCGCCTTGCAGGCAGAGCGCGACCCCTTAGACTACGCGGCCCTGAGATCCAGGGAGTGACGGACTTACCATGTATGCGGTCATTCAAACGGGTGGAAAACAGTATCGCGTCGCCGAGGGCGACACGATTCGCGTCGAGAAATTGCCCGGTGATGTCGGCTCCAAGGTCGAGTTCAAAGACATCCTGATGCTTGGTGGCGACAAAGTCGCTGTGGGTAAGCCTCACGTCGGTGGCGCCAAGGTGGTCGCCGAAATCACCGCTCAAGACCTCGCCAAAAAGATCATCGTTTTCAAGATGAAGCGCCGAAAAGGCTATCGCCGCCGTCGGGGTCATCGTCAGCCGTATACCGAGCTTCGCATCCGCAGCGTGAAAGGGTAGGGAAGCGCCATGGCACACAAGAAGGGTCAGGGCTCATCCCGAAACGGCCGCGATTCGAAGCCCCAATACCGAGGAGTCAAGGCTTTCGGTGGGCAGACCGTATCGGCTGGCAGCATCTTGGTTCGCCAGGTCGGTCAGACTTTTCACCCTGGCGAGAACGTCGGGGTCGGCAAAGACTACACGCTTTGGGCCAAGGTTGACGGCGTCGTGAAGTTCGAGCGTCGAGGCCGCACCGGCAAGCGCGTGAGCGTCTATCCGGTCAGCAGCTGAGCGCTCCGTTGCAGGAGCGTTTCCCGGCGCCGGAATTCGACTCCCCTGGGGGCAGTGTATTTCCTCCACCAGCGGGCCGTCGGGTCTATTGCAATCGCAATTTGAGACTGGACCTCATCAACGTGGTCGGCTTCGACATGGATTACACGCTCGCGATCTATCGCCAGGCCGAGATGGACCGGCTGAGCATCGAAGCCACGGTCGGCAAGCTCGTCGAGCGCGGGTATCCCGAAGAGCTCTTATCGATGAAGTACCGGACAGACTTCCCCGTGCGCGGTCTGCTGATCGACACGAAGCTCGGAAACGTGCTCAAGATGGACCGGTATCGCTACGTCAAGACCGCGTACCATGGCTTTCGCAGGCTCACGCGAGAAGAGCGGCGCCGCGGCTACCACACTCGACGCCTTCGTTCGGGCACCAGGCGCTACCACTGGGTCGATACGCTCTACTCCCTTTCGGAAGTCGCGGTCTATGCCGCAGTGATCGACCACCTCGAAAACCACGGGCAAAGCGTCGAGTATGGCAAGCTCTTTGCCGACATCCGGGAGTGCGCGGATATCTCGCATCAAGATGGGTCGATCCTCGATGTCGTGCTCACAGACCTTCCGAAGTACGTCGAAGCCGACCCCAACCTCGGCGTTTTGTTCCATAGGCTTCGTAGCGCGGGCAAACGCCTTTTCGTGCTCACCAACTCGGGCCCTGAATATACGAACGCGATGATGTCCTACCTCCTCGATGAAGCGCTCGACGAGTACCCGAGCTGGAGGAATTACTTCGACTACGTCATCACGGCGTCGAAGAAGCCGGCTTTCTTCACCGGCAAGGCTCCATTCATCGACTTCGAAACCGGTGAAGAGACAAAGAGACCGGATCGTGGGCGACTCTACGCCGAGGGGAACATCGCCGATTTTCAACGCACTTTGGGGGTGGCGGGAGACGAGGTCCTCTACGTGGGCGACCACATCTATGGCGATGTTCTCAGGGCCAAGAAGGAATCCGCATGGCGCACCGCGATGATCATCCAGGAGATGGACGACGAGCTACGGATCCTCCGAGAGCACACGGCCAGCTTCGAGCGCCACGATACCCTCGAGCAGATGCGCATCGCGGTCCAGGACGAGCTCCGGGAGCATCAGGCACGGCTGAAGAAAGTCGAACGAGCGCTCAACGGAGAAACCGCGACCTCGGCTAGGCCCAAGCTAGAGGCTCAGCGTGTGCGTCACCGCCGCTCGATCGACCGGCTCCGAGCCCAGCTCCGTGAGCTCGATGCCGAGAGCTCCACCCTCACCG
>JBFICQ010000044.1:0-17940 GCA_041581895.1 Polyangiales bacterium
GTGCCCAGCCCGCGGCACAGGCACGCCCTCGCCCGCTCAGACATCCTCGGCGGGGATGCTCGAAACCGATTTCAATGCCCTCGTGGGCGTAGACGTCGGCAGGGCAGATCGACGCCTGCGGAACTCGCGTTCGAGGACATGCCTGCTGCCGCGGGCCGAATCAACTTCACCTCCAGGACAGGCGTCGGCGCGACCCGGGGCACGCCTTGCTCGGAGACATGCCTGCTGCTGCGACCCACGTGCATCTTTCTCCTTGAGGAGAGGGTGTTGCGCGCGGCGCCGGGCTGGGATGGGAAGCACAGCGAGTGGGGGGAGCCCTCGTTCGGATCCGTAAAGAGACGCCAGGGCGACCGGGTCCCGCTCGCGAGCACGCCCGTCCCAGACGGCGTCGCGCGCAGTATCGAAGACGCAGCGCGAAGCCCCCGTTGGCTTGCGGCTTCGACCGGGATATCGACGACGCAGCGCGAAAGCTTCAGGCGGCTGAGACGCGGTCTTGCGGCGGCGTGAGAACCTTGCCCAAGAAGTCCAAAACTGCGCGGATTCGAGCGCTGTCTCGAAGGTCCTTGTGCACCGCCTGCCAGATCTGTCTCGGCTCCGGGGCCCCTTCGAGCGGGATGCGAACGAGCTGTCTGTCGTGGTCGGCGACGAGACACGGAAGGAGGGCGACGCCGGTCCCCACTGCGGTGGCTGCGTAGATCGCCGAGACGCTGTCGGAACGAAGGGCGACGAGGGCACCATCCATCCGCGCTTCTAGCCAGTCGTTCTCACGACGGAACGGACGCGTGTTCGCAAACAGGATCATCTGATGACCGGCGAGCGAATCCTTCGGCAGCCCGTAGCGGTCGACGTAGTCGCGTGATGCATAGAGGCCGAGATGAATGAACGACAGCCGCTTGATGATCAGGTCTTCCTGGGTGGGACGGGCGAGTCGCAGGGCGATGTCGGCTTCGCGTCGCGCGAGGTTGACGTCCAAGTTGGTGCAGTTGAGGTCGAGCTGGACCTCGGGGTAGCGCTCCCGGAACCGACGAAGGTGCGGAGCGATGAAACGCGTGGTGAGCATTTCGGTGGCGGTGAGCTTGACGACTCCTTCTAGCTTTTGATCTTCCCCGGCGACTTCCCGCTCGACGCCGAGGGCCTCGCGCTCGATACGCTCCGCGCGTGGCAGGAGGCGATGGCCGGCCTCGGTCAAGACGTAGCCAGCTGGCGTGCGATCGAAGAGGCGCGCGCCGAGCTCCTCCTCGAGCTTGACCAGGCGCCGTCCCACGGTGGTGGGGTCCAGCTTTAGTGCAGCCCCGGCTGCAGCCAGGGTCCCTTGGCGCTGGAGGGTCAGGAAGTAGCGAACGTCGTCCCAGTTGAACATGCCTGCACCATCGCAGGTAGGGTCGACATTATCAACTGCAGAAATGCTCTATCGTTTAGGGAGAAAGGAGCGACCCATGCGCACAAACACCAGAACAAGGCAAAATGGTTCTCGGCGAGGTCGGACCTATCTCGACCCCCATTACTTCACCGCACCCGCCCGGAGGCGACCTCCCCAGGGGCTGCGCAATTCGCAAAAGGCCCCCGTTCGTTGGCTGAGCTACCCGATCACGATGGACGAGGTCCTCGCGGACCTGGGCTACGGCCGGGACTAAGCGCGGCGGGGCCGTCGGAAACCTCCGCGCCCAGAGGCCAACAAACAGTCATTCCACATAAATATGTTAGTATAGGAATTCGGGCGTTTTGGACCGATGAACCGACCTAGACTGACTTGGATTGTAGCGGCAACCGCTCTGTGGATGGCGGTTGCCGGATGCGGCGTGGGTAGGCCGACCCAGTCACAAGCGCCTCGGATCACCTCCACCCCGCCGTCGACGGCGACGGTAGGCGTCCCCTTCTTCTACACAGTCACGGCCAACGGTTTGACTCCAATGCTGTACGCGCTCGGGGCCGGTCCCGAGGGGATGAGCCTCGATCCCGCGACAGGCATCGTGACCTGGACCCCGCAAGTCGAAGGGACCGAGTCGGCGACAATCGTCGTTAGCAACATTGCCGGCAGTGATGCGCAATCGTTTGACGTGGTGGTCGAAACGCCGGGCGGACCGGTGTTCATCTCGACGCCGCCCGCGGAGGCCACAGTGGCTGCCGAATATTCGTACGACCCGGAGGTCGTTGCGAAGGGAAAGGTGACCTGGTCGGTGCCCGTCGCGCCCGAAGGCATGACCATCGATGCCGAGACTGGAGCGGTCCGTTGGACGCCGGCGGCGAATCAAGCGGGGACGCAGAGCGTCACGATCCGCGCCACGGAAAACGATGGCGGCGCCTTCGCCCATCAGAGCTTCACGGTTACCGTGACCGACACCGGCGGGCCGGCGGTGATCACCTCGATACCTCCCGACCGCGTGTACCAAGGCGAAACGTTCGCCTACGAGGCGACTGCCGCGGGCGCGCCGACCATCGTATGGACAGTCGGCGAGCCCTCGATGGGGACACCCGCGATGGGGGTCACTATCGTCAACGACCCTCCCGAGGGTGCTGCGGTGACGGTGGAGTGGGAGACCAGCGGGGTTGCACCAGGCGATTACACCCTCGCGCTTCAGGTGAGCAACGGCCTCGGCTCTCCCAACGTCCAGGAGCTCACCGTGACCGTCGACCCGCGGCCGCCGATCCCGGTGATCGACCTCGTCAGCGATCCTCCACCGGCCACCGTGTTCGTCGGAGACCTCTATAGCTATGACGCGAGCCTAACGCCCGGCAGCGACAGCCCCGACACCGTTTGGAGCATCGTCGAGGGCTCGACTGTGCCTTCGGATCTCGCGATCACCATCGATCCTGATACCGGGATGGTGGCGTTCACTGCCTCGATGGCGAACGGCGAAATGCAATACGCCTACGGCCTGCGCGCCACCAACGCGGTTGGAGAGGCGGATCAGGCGACGATCACCGTCGACGCGGTGTTCCCGCCGGCGACTCCGGTGCTCACCGTGACGCCCGCAACGATGTTCATTCTCGAGGTCGGTGAGAGTTTCCCTGGCGCGTCGGCGAGCGCGACCGGCAGCCCGGCTCCTGTCTTGACGGTTTCGGGAACGCTTCCCGATTTCGTCGAGTTCGATCCGCTGACTGGACTGCTCTCGGCGTCGTCGAGCAAGCGAGCACCCGGAGTCGGCGACATCGGAGCCTATGCATTCGATATCGTCGCAACCAATAGCGAAGGCACGGACAGCGCGACGATCGATATCTCCGTGATCGCGGCGCCTCCGGCAGTCGACTCGATCACCCCAGCCGCCGGTCGCCGTCAGTCCGATGTGCCGGTGACGGTTCGAGGCAGCGGGTTCGTGAGCATGGCGAGCCCGACGGTCGTGCTCGAGCTCGGAGGCTACACCGAGGCGGTCCCTACGACCTTCGTCGACCATGAGACGTTGACCGCAACGATCCCGACCGATCTGAGCCGTCCGCCCGGCGTGTACGATGTGATCGTCGATCAGGGCTCGACTACCGCGCTCACCAAACGGTTCATCGTGACCGCCGGAGACGGCTCGACGCTGAGTGGGACCGTGACCACCAACACGACCCTCACCGCGGCGGACAGCCCGTATCACGTCACCGGCGACGTGGCGATTGAAAGCGGCGCCACGCTGACCCTCGAGCCTGGCACCGTGCTGATGTTCGATGGAAGCACCAATCGAAGAATCGATGTCGGTGTCAACAGCGCAGGGGCGCTCGTTGCCAACGGCGGCGCGCCCGGCGTCGGTGATCCGATCGTGCTCACCCGCTTTCAAGGGGTCGGCGGCCCTGCGCCGAGCGGGCACTACCGGGGGCTTCGATTCGGGTCGAACGTGATCTCGGCAACGACCTCGGTTGGGAACATGGTCATCGAGTTTGCCGGGCGCCGCGATGCGGCGACGGACCAGGGCGCGATCGAGGTGCTCAGCGGCGCAGCGCCCCCGATCCGCAACTCGCTGATCCGAGAAAGCCTGAATCATGGCCTCTACGCGCAAGGTGGCGCCGGGTCGGACACCGTCGACTGGTTCGCCGAGAACCAGCTCACCGCCAATGCGCGCTCGCCGATCAATATCGGGGCTGACGCCGTCTCGACGCTAGGCGCGAATCTCGAGTTGACCGGCAATGGCCGCGATCGGGTGTTCGTTCGTACGCCGACCATATCGCGCGCGAACGCCTCCTGGAAAGACTACGGCGTTCCGTTCTTTTTGAATCAGGGCATCGTCGTGCGGAATGGCAGCGTGCTGACCGCTCCTCCGGGAGCGGAGCTCCGGTTCAACTCCGGCCACGCGCTCGAGGTCTCGACCGCTACGGAGGGGGGCACCCTGATCGCGTCTGGCACGCCGGAGGCGCCCATTCGAATGGTCCCCGACACGGGCATTCTCGGCGATTGGGACGGCATTCATCTCGGCGCCAACATCGGAGCGGGGACGGTACTCCGAAACGTGCGAATCGAGGATTTCAGCGGCAGTCCAAATGGCGGCCTTCGCCTCGATAGCCCGGCCATTCCCGGAGCGCGTAACGCCATTGTCGAGAGCTGCCTCATTCAGAGCAACGCTCCGGGGTCCGTCGGGGCCCATCTCGCGTCCGGGGCGCGAATGAGCTCGTTCGAGAGCAATGTGGTCGATGTCGTCTCGCTGTCGGTCGATGCCGAGCTGGTCGGGTTCAGCGATGTGCTTCGCGCGTCCAACACCTACGAGGCACCGCTTCAGGTGCGCGCGAGCACCGCGACTGGCGTCGACCTCGTGTGGGTCGCGCCCCTGGCAAGCGATGCATCGAAACAGCCGATTCGGCCTACCGGTGATCTCTTGGTAGCCGCGGGATCGCTCACAGTGGCCGCAGGTGCGCAGGTCCAGATGCCGCTCGACGGCCAGCTGCAGATCGTCGCCAGTCAGCTCGTGGTCGATGGAGGCGCGACCGATCCCGTCGTTTTTGCGCCGGCGCCAGGCGCGCCATACTGGCATCGGATTTTGCTTCGCGGCACCGGAGCGACCGGCGCCTCGCAGATCCGCCACGCGGTGCTCGACTCCGCAGGCTCCGACCCAGCGCTCGGGGCCGATGCGTCGCGCGCGGCGCTCGTCGTCGAAGCGAACGGTGGCCTGCCCGCGACCCCTACGGTCTCGAACACGACAATCACCAATAGCAACGGCTACGGCATGGTGTTCTTCGATCAGACCCACTGCGCGGGCGACTGTGACGCCAACACCGTGACCGGCGCGCGTTTCTCCGGGCTTCGGATGTTTGCGAACTTCATCGGTCGGTTTGGCTCCGGCAACGCGCTTGCCGGGAACAACACTTCGTCGACCCTGGGGCACGAAGGCGTCTGGGTCGACGGTGATGTAGTCGACGCAGATGCATCGTGGCCCAATGACAACGTGCCGTACGTGGTCCAAGGGGACGTCGACGTACGTCAGTCGACTCCGTTCGACCCCGTTCCTAGACTGATCATCGAGCCGGGGGCCGAGCTTCGGTTTGCCGAGGACCGAAGCCTTCGAATCGGCCAGGGGAACGACGGGATGCTCGACGCTCGAGGCACTGCCGCCAACCGCGTTCGGTTCACAACCTTCGACCTGGCGACGCCTCGGCATTGGCGTGGAATCGAGTTTGGTCAAGGCTCGGACGGCTCGACCGTCGATGAAGCGACCGTTTCGTACGGGGGTCGCAATCCGGACACCGGGAATCTGAATTTCTTCTCGGGTTCATTCGTGACAATTGGCTCGGTCACGTTTGCGCACAGCAACCATTATGCCGGCGTTGCCGACGTGGGATCGGGTCCGGTGTTCATCGGTCCATCAACTGACCGCGTGTACACCTTCAATGGCTTTGACTGCATTTACGACGTCGCTGCAGGCACTTGCGATCCGCGGTAGCTAGCCCGCCGGCCGTTTAGCGGTTTGCAAAGGGCCCGGGCTCCGTGGGTTGCGCGGCGAAATGGGCTCACCTACGCTCGCGGCGCATGTCGGGCAAGGAGGACATTACCTCGAAAACCTTGGCGGTTCACGGTGGTGAGCCGAGGACGTATCCGTACGACGCCCTGGCGGCGCCAATCACCCAAACCGCCACGTATTCGTTCGCGGACACGGCCGAGCTGATCGCCTATTTCGAAGGTCGCAAGGAGCGCGAAGAGTACGGACGCTACGGGAACCCTTCGGTGCGTCTCGTCGAAGAGAAGGTGGCGGCTCTCGAGGGCACCGAGGACGCGGTGGCCTTTGCAAGCGGCATGGCTGCGGTGACTTCGAGCGTTTTGGCCTTGGTCAAGTCGGGCTCCCACGTGATTCTGTTTGCCGACTGCTACCGGCGGACCCGGCAATTCGTGACGACGTTCTTAGCGCGATTCGGCGTCTCGCATACGCTGATCCCGCCCGCCGATGTCGCAGCGCTACGCGAGGCCATTCGCCCCGAAACCCGCCTGGTGATCGCCGAAGCCCCAACCAATCCCTACCAGACGATCCCAGACCTCGAAGAGCTGGTCGCAGTCTGCAAAGACAACAAGATCAAGACGCTGATCGACAGCACTTTTGCGACACCCGTCAATTTCAACCCCGCGCGCTATGGCATCGACTTGGTGATCCACAGCGCCACCAAGTACCTCGCGGGCCACAACGATGTTCTCGGCGGAGTGACGGCCGGAGGAGCAGGCCTCGTGTCGCTGGTTCGTGATCTGCGTAGTGTGTTTGGCGCGACTCTCGATCCACACGCGGCCTACCTGATCCACCGTGGCATCAAGACGTTGGCGATTCGCATCGAGCAACAAAACGTGACCGCGCAGGCCATGGCCGAAAGGCTCGAGCAGCATCCGCGCGTGCGACAGGTGTGGTACCCGGGGTTGGCCTCTCACCCGAACCACGAGACGGCGCGCCGGCTCATGAGCGGCTTTGGTGGGGTGGTGACCTTCGAGGTGGATGCGGATCTCGAGGGCACGAGCCGGTTCGTCGATGCTTGCCGCATTCCACGGATCGCACCGAGCCTCGGCGGCGTCGAATCGTTGATCGAGCAACCGGCGCTAATGAGTTACTTCGAGCTGAGCACCGAAGAACGCGAAGCGATCGGCATCAAAAACAACCTCGTGCGCCTTGCCGTCGGCATCGAAGATACCGAGGAGCTCATCGCCGATGTGGTGGCCGCGCTCGATGCGACCGGCTGAGCATCGCCTCTGGCATTGGAATTCGGCTCACAAACCCCAACTGGAACTCTTGGCTGCCACTGCGCCGAAGGCGCGGCGTCGGCCGTGGGGCCGGGGTGCAAGTGCCCGAAATCGCTATTGACGCGCCCGTAGCCAACGATATACTCAGCGGCCAATGGGGAAAGAATCGATGACGAAGTCGGAGCTCATCGACGCTGTAGCCCAGCGGACGAAGATCACCAAAAGTCGAGCTGAACAAGTCGTAAACTGCGTGTTCAACGCCATGACGGCGGCGCTCGAAAGCGGGGAGGGGATCGAAATCCGCGGTTTCGGCAGCTTCACGGTTCGTCACTACAAATCGTACCACGGGCGCAACCCTCGGACTGGAAAGCCGGTTCCCGTGCCTGAAAAACGCCTTCCGTTTTTCAAGGTCGGTAAAGAGCTCAAAGAGCTCGTGAACGCCGGCGTTTCCGAGCCCGGCGAGTAGGGGCAATCGATGAACCCCGAAGCGCAGCTTGCCGAGCTCAAGCGCGGCGTGGTCGACCTGCACGTCGAGGCCGACCTGCTCGAGCGTTTGAACGAGAGAAGGCCTCTCAAGGTCAAAGCCGGCTTCGATCCGACCCGACCCGACCTTCATTTGGGTCACACGGTGCTGCTCAACAAGATGCGGCAGTTCCAAGACCTCGGCCACGAGGTTGTATTCATCGTCGGAGACTTCACGGCGCAGATCGGCGACCCGTCGGGGCGAAGCACCACGCGGCAGGTGCCAACACGCGAAGAGATCGAAGAAGGCGCTCGAACCTATGCGGAACAGGCTTTCAAGATCCTCGACAAAAAGCGCACGCAAATCGTTTACAACGGGGAATGGCTCGGAAAGATGGCATTCGACGATGTCATTCGCCTCGCCGGGAAGTACACCTTGGCCCGCATGATGGAGCGGGATGACTTCAAGCGTCGTTGGGCCGACCATGTGAGCATTTCGCTCCACGAGTTGTTGTATCCGCTGGCGCAAGCGTACGACTCCGTGGTGCTCGAATGCGATGTGGAGCTCGGCGGCACCGATCAGCTGTTCAATCTTCTGGTAGGTCGGGAGATCATGCGGGAGATGGGGCAGCGCCCGCAGATCGTGATGACCACACCGATCCTCGAGGGGATCAACGCACGGGTCGAGAACGGCAAGGTCATCGGCGCGAAGATGAGCAAATCGCTCGACAACTACGTAGGTGTCGATGAGCCACCGAAAGAGCAGTTTGGCAAACTGATGAGCCTCTCCGATGGGTTGATGTGGCGCTACTACGAGCTTCTCTCGGCTGAGCCCGAGGCCGAGGTCGAGCGCCGAAAGAGCGCGTGCGCCGCTGGCGACCTCAACCCGCGCGACGCAAAGATCGCGTTCGCCAAAGAAATCGTCTCTAGGTATCACGGGGCGCCGCAGGCCGACGCCGCCGAGGCTTCCTGGCTGGCGCAGTTTTCCAAGCGTCAGGTGCCTGACGACATGCCGGAGCACGAGGTCGCGCTCGAGGAGGAGGACGTCTGGATTCCCAAGCTTCTCAGCGACTTGGGGCTGGTGAAGAGCTCGAGCGAGGGGCGTCGACGAATCCAGCAGGGCGGGGTCGAAATCGACGGGGACCGCATCAGCGATCCCCAGGCCAAGCTTTCGAAGGGAGGCCCGTACATCATCAAGGCCGGAAAGCGGGCCTGGGCGTCTGTCACACTGAAATAGGCACAAAACAACGCTTGACAATGTAAATTTTACGCTGTAAACACCGCTCATGCCTCGCGCGAGTCTCACGGATGAGCAGGTGAACGCGTTCAGGGCCCGCGCCGTCGGGGCCGCCATGGCCCTTTTCGCACGCCTCGGCTACCAGGGCGTCACCCTTCGAGCACTGGCGGCGGAGCTCGGGGTCAGCCCGATGACGCCGTATCGGTACTTCGAGAACAAAGAAGAGCTTTTCGCCATGGTGCGCACCGAGGCCTTCCGTCGGTTCGCCGATGCACAGCGCGATGCGTCGAAGGGAGTCGAGGACCCAGCTCAGGCGCTTCACGCGCTCGGGATGGCCTACGTGCGGTTCGCCCTCGACGAGCCGGACGCCTACCACATCATGTTCGAGCTTCGCCAAGCCCCGGCGGGCACGTACCCAGAGCTCGAACGAGAGCAGGCGCGCGCGTTTTCGTATCTCCTCGCGGCTGTCGAAGGCGTCATCGATGCCGGTCGCATGGAGGGAGAGCCATTGCATCAGGCGCACTTCCTTTGGGCCCAAGTGCACGGCCTCGTTTCGCTTCACCTCGCGGGCAAGTTGGCGATGGGGTGTTCCTTGGAGGACCTACTGCCCGAGGTCTTCGACAAACTACAGGCGGCCGAATAGGCGCGCATAGGAGAGCCACATGCGTATTGGAACCTCGTACAAACAGCATCGCGACCTCGCGGATCGATGGGATGCGATCGTCATCGGCTCAGGCATCGGCGGTCTTGCTGCCGCTGCGGTCCTTTCCAAGCTCGCCGGCAAGCGGGTTTTGGTCTTGGAACGGCACTACACCGCCGGCGGTTTCACGCACACATTTCGGCGTCCAGGGTACGAGTGGGACGTCGGCGTCCACTACATCGGCGAAGTCTCGAGGCCCGGCTCGGCGATGCGGCGCGTGTTCGATTTCGTCACCGACGGTGAGCTCGAGTGGGCCGACATGGGCAATGTCTACGACCGCATCCTCATCGACGGCCGCTCTTACGACTTCGTCAAGGGGCGCGAGCGCTTCCGAGAAAAGCTTCACGGCTACTTCCCGAAGGAAACCCGCGCGATCGATGACTACCTTGAAAAGATCCGCGCCGCCTCCAAGAAGGGCCAGCTCTTTTTCGCCGAAAAGGCCGTGCCGAGCCTGGTCTCCTCGGTCTTTGGCGGATTGATGCGAAGGCCAGTCCTCAAGGAGGCGCGTATCACCACCCGCGAAGTGCTCGAAAGCCTCACCCAAGACCAAGAGCTGATTGGTGTTCTGACGGGGCAGTGGGGCGACTACGGGCTTGTCCCGGCGCAAAGCAGCTTCTTCATTCACGCCATGGTCGCCTATCACTATCTCAATGGCGCCGCGTATCCGGTTGGTGGCGCCTCCCGGATTGCCGCGACGATCCTTCCAGTCATCGAAGCGGCCGGCGGCGAGGTCGTCACCAATGCCAACGTCGCAAAGGTCTTGATCGAGCGGGATCGAGCGGTTGGCGTGATGCTCGAAGACGGGCGCGAGCTACGCGCGCCGTTGGTGGTGAGCGATGCGGGGGTTGCCAACACCTATGGTCGACTCCTTCCGAAGGATGCGGCCGAAGACCATGGCCTTCGGACCAAAGTCGACGCGATCCAACCTTCGGTGGGGCACCTTTCCGCCTACATTGGCCTTCGCGGCACCACTGACGAGCTTCAGCTCGAAAAGACCAACCTGTGGGTCTATCCGACTCCACACCACGAGGAGAACGTCCGGCGATTCGTCGACGACAAGAGCGCTCCGCCTCCGGTCGTCTATCTCTCGTTCCCCTCCGCAAAGGATCCGGACTTCGAACGGCGCTATCCCGGCCGCTCGACCATCGAGGCGATCACCCTCGCGCCCTACGAGTGGTTCGAACGCTGGGAGAACACCGCATGGAAGAAGAGGGGCGACGACTACGATGCGTTCAAGGGTGAGCTCGAGGCGCGACTGCTCGAGACGCTCTACGAGCAGGCGCCTGCAACCCGCGGCAAGGTCGAAATCTGCGAGCTCTCCACGCCGCTCACCACCCGAAACTTCGCCAATCACCCACGCGGAGAGATCTACGGATTGGCGCACACCCCCGCGCGGTTCGAGCAGCGGTGGCTTCGGCCCCGCACTCCGATCAACGGGCTTTACCTCACCGGTGCCGATATCTGCACGGCGGGGGTAGGCGGCGCCCTCATGGGCGGGATGCTTTGCAGCTCTGCGGTGCTCGGACGAAACGTTCTTGGGACCGTTCTGCAGCCAGCGGCGCAAAGACTGCGCGACAAGGCTGGCTCGCACGAAGCATCCGCGCACGCCTGAGCACGTCGTCGTCTCGCGGGGTCTGCGCTATTGAGTATGCTACGCGGGATATGACCCCTCTCGATATCTCGCATCCGCTTTGGGAACAGGTCTACATGGTCGCGCCGCTGACCATCATTGGGACCCGCGAGCCCGACAGAACCTACGACCTCGCCCCCAAACACATGGCCATGCCGCTTGGTTGGGGGAACCACTACGGTTTCGTCTGCACACCGTCCCATGCGACCTACGCGAACGCGCAACGCGAAGGTTGCTTCACCGTGAGCTTCCCGAGGCCCGACCAGATTTTGCTGACCAGCCTGACGGCCGGGCCACGCTGCGACGACGACCAGAAGCACGCGCTCGAGGCCGTGCCGACGGTGCCGGCGACGAAGATCGATGGTGTGCTCCTCGAGAACGCGTATCTGCACTTCGAATGCGAGCTCGAAAAGATCATCGATGGCTTCGGCGACAACAGCCTGATCATCGGCCGGGTCGTCGCCGCTGCCGTCGCCGAAGACAGCGCTCGATACGCCGACGTCGACGCACAGGCGATGATCGCCCACTCACCGATGCTGGTTTATCTCCACCCTGGGCGCTTTGCCGAGATCGTTCAGACGCAAGCGTTCCCCTACCACGTGGGCTTTCGACGCTGATCGATCTTGATGGCTAACGAGCAGCCGAAACAACTCCTCGACTATCTCGCAACGAGACGAGCCGAGATGCTAGAGCTCCTCGAGCTTCTGGTGCGCACGGAGTCCCCGTCGCATGAGCCTAGCACCCAAGCCCGAATGCTCAGTTTGCTTTCGGACGCGTTAAGTCAGCGTGGCTTCCGGCCGCGGGTCATCCCAGGAAAAAACAGCGGTGGCATGTTGCTCGCGATGCCCTCGAACCGAGTACGGCACCGACGTCATCAGCTCATTCTCGGACATTGCGACACCGTCTGGCCCGTGGGGACTCTCGAGTCGATGCCGGTTCGGATCGAAGACGGAACTTTTTGGGGACCTGGATCCTACGACATGAAGGCCGGCCTGGTTCAGGGGCTCTTCGCGGTGGAGGCGCTTCGGGTGGCGGGTGTTGACCCACTGGTGACACCGGTCTTTTTAATCAACTCCGACGAGGAAATCGGGAGTCGTGATTCGACCCGGCTCATCACGCGCCTCGCACGCTGCGCGGACCGCTGCTTTGTCCTAGAGCCCTCCCTTGGCCCGGAGGGATATCTGAAAACCGCTCGCAAAGGCGTGGGGCGGTTTACGATTCGCGTGCGAGGCAAGGCAGCGCATGCGGGGCTCGACCCGGGCAAAGGAGCGAGCGCGATTCTCGAGCTTTCCTTGGTGATTCAGAAACTGTTTGCGCTGAACGATGCCGAGAAAGGCATCACGGTCAACGTCGGGACCATCGACGGTGGCCTCAGCCCCAACGTGGTCGCGCCTGTGAGCCAGGCAACGGTCGATGTGCGGGTCCCGACGAGCGAGGATGCGCGCAGAATCGAGCAGGCGATTCACGGACTACGAGCAGAGACCCCGGGAACCGAGCTCGAAGTCGAAGGCTCGATCGGCCGCCCCCCGATGGAGCGCACCCCACGCAATCAGAAGCTCTGGCTGCTGGCGCGGCGGGGGGCCGAGGACCTCGGTATTGAGATCGATCAAGTCACCGCTGGAGGTGGGTCGGATGGCAACACCACGAGTCAGTATGCGCCGACCCTCGATGGCCTCGGCGCCGTAGGTGCTGGGGCCCATGCAGCCCATGAGCATTTGGTCTTGGACCGGATGGTCGAGCGTTCGGCTTTGCTCGCGAGGCTGCTCTCGTTCCCGCCGCTCGAGGAGGCCGGGCTGTGATCGACAAGATCTTTCACAGCTCGCTCACTCGCATCACCGATTTCGATTGCGTGGGTTTCGAGTGCCAACCCTTGCCGCGCGAGCAGTGGGAGAGCGGGGACTACGTGCTCGGTCGCGTGAGCATCGTGCGAGGCGGGTTTTCCTCCATCGAGCTCCGAAATGGGCGATTGATTCAGGCGGTCGAGGGGGATTTGATCCTCGGAGCGCTGGGGGTGCGCCACGCGACTTTGGAGATCGTCGGCTCGTGGGAGGCGGTGGGGGCCGACGGCCGAATGCACCTGCTGACCGCGGCGGGGCTTCTCGGCCTAGCCACGTCGATCTCCGGAACGCTCGGAACGCCGATGCGGGTCGAATACCAAGGTCACGCCTTGCGCAATGGCACCAAGCTCCGGATGTCGGACTTCGCCAAGAGGCCCTCCAAGTCAGGGAACTACGCCGTTCCGACGATTCTGGTGATCGGCACCTCGATGTCGGCCGGCAAGACGACGTCTGCGAAGATCATCGTGCGTCAGCTGAAGCGCGAGGGGTATCGGGTTGCCGGTGCAAAGCTCACGGGCGCGGGCCGATACCGCGACGTCCTCGCAATGCAAGACGCGGGGGCAGACGCGATCTTCGACTTCGTCGACGTCGGATTGCCCTCCTCGGTGCTCGATCCCGAGGACTTCCGGCTGCGCTTGGGCGATTTGCTCGGTCTCATCGTCGAGGCCAGGCCCGATGTGGTCGTCGCCGAGGCGGGTGCCTCACCACTCGAGCCCTACAACGGCGACACCGCGCTCGCGGAGATTGAGGATTCTGTGGTGATGAACGTTCTCTGCGCCTCCGATCCCTACGCCGTCGTTGGTATCATGCGCGGCTATCAGATGGTGCAGCCTGACTTGGTCGCTGGAATTGCGACCAGCACCAGCGCAGGTGTCGAGGTCGTCGAGAAGCTCAGCGGCGCAAAAGCGCTCAACATCCTGGACCCCGCGAGTATCCCAGAGCTACGTCGCATTCTCGCCAATGCTCTCAAGTGAAAGAGGTCAAAGCTCGGTAAGGGCGATGATGTCGGTGGCGGCAGGCACATCGTCGGGGATTTCCTCGAGCAGACGATCGGCCGGACATCGGGCTTCCTGAAGAAGTGCCCTCAAAGGTGCGAGCAGAACCGATTCATCTTCCCCTGCCTCGTTACGGTCGTCGATCCGGCTCAGGCCTGCCTCGGCGAGCTCGACGACGTCGCCGGCCCAGTCGGCGACCTCCCGTCCCAAGAAACGAGTGCGCACGCCATGTCGTGCGAATGATTCGCGATGGCGCTCGACTTCTCGGTAGGACCACCCATCGAGCAGCGTCTCGAGGCGGCTGAAGCTTCGATCGTCGTAGAGAAGCCCTTTCCATAGAGCGGGAAGCGCGAACGACATCTCGTTGCGCTGCGCATCAGCCCCTCGGTATTCGAGCGTACTTTTCAGTCGGACCTCCGGAAACAACGTGTGCAGGTGCACCACCCAATCGTCGTACGTGGGCTTCACGTTCTGAAAGCCATCATTCATGAACGAGCGAAAAGTCTGACCCGTGTTGTAGTAAATTTCGCTTCCCCGTTTGACGAGGAACATAGGCACGTCGACCGCCCATTCCACGTAGTCGAGGTATGTAGGATGGTCTTTCCATGCGAAGGGCAGCAAGCCCGATCGGTCCGGATCCATGTGAAGCCAGATCAACCCGCGGTACGAATGAAACCCCGAGCGCCGGCCTTCCTGCCACGGGCTGTTGGCGAACATGGCCGTGATCAGAGGTTGGGCCCGCAGGCCGACTCGAAGCTTTCGCATGGCGTCTTCTTCGGAGGCGTAGTCGAGGTTCGCCTGGACCGTGGTGGTCTTTGTCATCATCTCGGCGGCCATCGACCCTCGTGTTGGCAGGTACTCGCGCATGACCGCATATCGAAGCTTTGGCACCCAGCCGAGCTCCTCGACGCGGGCGAACGGTTGACAGCCGAGTCCGAGCCACGTGAGCCCGAGCTCATCGATGACCGGCCTGAGCTCCCGCCAATGCGCATCGAACTCGGCCTTGCCCTGGTGCACGGTTTTGTAGGGCGTTCCCGACAGCTCGATTTGCGAGCCCGGCTCGAGAGTCACGGATGCATCTCCGCGACGAAGCGCGACGATCGGGCCGTCCCTCAGCTCTTTCACGGGCTCCCATCCCCTTTCCCGAATCAAGTAGTCGAAAATCGCCACGACACTGATCGGGCCGTCGTACGGCAGAGGCGAGCCATCGGCCCGGCCTACGGCGAACCGTTCGGCCTCGGTGCCGATCAACCAGCGTTCGCGCGGCTTCTCGGCCTCGTGAAAGAGCACGAGCAAGTCGTCCAACGTGCGAACAGGGGCATCGGGTGTGGGCAAGTGTCCTCGGGTCGGCCGGTTGGGCGCGGGACCCTACCACGAAGCCCAGAAACGCGCCGCTCGGCCGTATCTCGTCGCGCGGCTTGGTGGGCTCTTCCTTTTCCTCGCATAACTCGCTAGAACCGTCCGGATGAAGAAGGCTTTCTACTTCGTTGCTGTCGCGTTGGTCCTTTGCTTCGCGGCTGCTGGCCCATTGCCGGCACAAGATGCGGAATTTGTGATGGAGGTCGGGACTGTTGCGCCTCCCGGGAGTCCGTGGGCCGACCAACTGAAAGAATTCAAGAAAGACATCCAGTCGCGAACCGAGGGGCGCGTCAAAGTCAAGCTTCGGCTCGGTCGCGGCAACGAACGCTCGATGGCGCGGCGCGTGCAGATGGGCAGCATGCAGTCGTTTGCAGGCTCCGTGGGTGGCATGAGCTCCATCGTGCGAGAGGTCAACGTCATCGAGTCGCCGTACTTGTTCAGGGATTTCGCCACGGCCGACAAGGTGCTCGACGACCCTGCGGTCAAGAAGCAGATGAAGAAGATCTTGTTGAAGCGCGGACTGGTTTTCGGGATCTGGTCGGAGAATGGATATAGGTCGTATTTCAGTCGGCGCCCGATTCGGACGCCGAGCGACATGAAAGGGGTTCGGTTCCGCTCGCAAGAATCACTGGTGCACGTCGAGACCTACCAGGCGTTTGGAGCGACTCCGGTTCCGGTCGATGTAGCGAACACGCTGATGAGCGTACAGACCGGAGTCGTCGATGGCTTCGACAACACGCCTCTCTTCGCGATGGCCGGAACTTGGTACCAAGGGCTCAAGGAAGGGGAGCGTCATCTCTTCTTGAGCCGCCACTGCTACCAGCCCGCTTTGCTCGTCTACTCGAAGAAGTGGTTCGACTCGCTTCCGAAGGACATCCAAGCGGTGCTGACCAGCGTGCCTCACGAGCTCACGATCTGGGGTAGGGGTCAGGTCCGGAAGGTCGAGCCCGTTCTCCTGAAGAACCTCGCGCGCTACGGCTACGAGATCTATGAGCCGACCGCCGAGGAATTGGCCCCCTTCCAAGCGGCTCAACAAAAGGTGCCTGATCTGGTCGCCAAACGGATGGGGCCGGCCGGCCAGGCGCTGCTCAAGGAGATCCGAAAAGCGATGTAGCCCGGCCGGTGGCTCATTCGTCTTTGGGGGGTGGCCTCGAGGGGAGCAGCGAATTTCGGCGGGTCGCCGCGCGGATACCGCCTCGGGTATAGCGGCCGATCAACGAGCGCCACTCCATGACCACGCGCCCGCCGCTTTCGTTGTGGCGCGATTGGAAGGCGGCGATCAGATCGAGACACGCATGGTCGATGAAGTCGAGCTCGTCAAAGTGCATGTGGAGCTCGGTGCCGGGCGGGATCTCCTCCAGCGCGGCAGCGAGCTTGGGAAGGGCGAGAAACGTAGCCGCGCCGTGGAGGTGGAGCTCGACCTGGTCTTCCTCATCGATTCGGTCGATGTCGAGATGAGCGAGCGAGTAGACCAACCTTAACGTCGAGAGCACCAACCCGATGACGATCCCCGTCAGTAGATCGATGGAGACGATACCCATCACGGTGGCCACGTAGATCCCAACCACCGGCCATCCGTATTCGAAGAGCTTTCTCGGAGTGGAAACCTGCATGAGCCGGATGCCGACGTGAATCAGGATCGCAGCCAACGCCGATTCCGGGACGAACTCGAGCAGCTCCGGAGCCAATACCACGAATAGAAAGATCCACGTCGCGTGCATGATCCCGGACCAGTTGGAGTGCGCGCCCGCTTCGACGTTGGCCGTGCTGCGGCTGATGACCCCTGCGATGGGGAGCGATCCCAAAGTGCCGCAAACGAGGTTCCCGAGTCCTTGAGCCGCGAGCTCTCGGTCGTAATTGGTGCGGCCGCCCCGCTGGTGCATCTGGGCGACGGCGGTCGAGCAAAGCAAGGTCTCGGCGCTGGCAACGAAGGCCAGAGCTACTCCCGAGACCCAGATCCGGGTCTCCGCAAGCTTCGAAAGCGAGCCCACGCTCGGCAAGGTGACGTACTCGAAAAGAGAGTCCTTCACGACCACGTAGTCGATCGAAAGCCGGAGCACAGCCGCCGCGATCGACGCGACGAGGACGCCCATCAGCGCCCCGGGAAGGAAATGCAGCCTTGCGGGCCGGAAGCGATCCCAAAGCACGATGCTGAGCAAGGTCGCCACTCCGATGAGGGCCGCGATGTAGTGCGTGCGGTCGCCCCCGGTGGTCACTGCCTTGAGCACGCCGGCGGGGATTTGGACGATGTTGTAGAGTACGCTCCCTTCAACATCGTTGTCGATCATCACGTGGAACTGCTTGGCGACGATGATCACCCCGATCCCAGCCACCATGCCTCGGATCACCGCTGGGGAGACCGCGCGGAAATAGGTGCCGAATTTCATCAAACCCGCGGCCGCCTGAATGGCTCCGGCGATCATGACGATGACCGCTAGGCTCATCAGGCCGTATGGGTCTTCTTCGTTGCGATAGGCGAGGACCCACTCGAGCATGAGCACGCTCAGGCCCGCTGAAGGTCCTGCGATTTGAAGTGGCGCGCCACCTAGAAAGCCGACGAGCACACCGCCTACTACCGCGGTGATCAGCCCAAGCA
>JBFICQ010000045.1:0-17535 GCA_041581895.1 Polyangiales bacterium
CTGAGGAGCTGGCTAGTTCTTCCATATGGGTAAACGCGGTGGTCCCCAGCATTATCGACACGCCGGCCAATCGAGCTGCCATGCCGGACGCCGACTTCGACGCGTGGCCAAAACCCGAAGAAATCGCGAAGACCGTCGCTTTCTTGGCATCTCCGCAAAACGCGGCCACGCGTGGAGCCCTCGTCCCGGTTTACGGTCGAAGCTAGAGCCTACCCGTGCCTGAGATTTCGCCGACCCGCATCACGGACTGGGACAATCCAAAGCCGCTCCATCCCGAAGAACGCAGGCGGGCTCTGGCCTTCTATCGTGACCGCTTCCACGTACCGGAGGATTACAGCACATGACCCTTCGAACTGCCTTCGTCACTGGCGCTGCGACCGGGATCGGAAAAGCCCTGATCGAGAAGCTCGACCGAGAAGGGTGGCGTTGCTTTGCCGGCTTCAACCGACAGCCCCCTGATGCGCTGCTCGATGTCTGTAGCGAACGGACCACCTCCGTCCACTGCAATGTCGCGGACGACTCGAGTGTCACCGAGGCGCTCCGTGAAATCCAGGACCGCATCGCCGGTGGTGCGCTCGATCTTCTGGTCAACAACGCCGCGACGACCGGCGGGGCCGGTGGAGGCGTCGAAAGCGTCGACATCGACCGCTTCAAGGCCCTGTTCGAGGTGAACTTCTGGGGGCCCATCCGAGTCACTCAGGCGGCCCTCCCCCTCATCCGGCGAAGCGGGCAAGGGCGAATCATCAACGTCGGGTCGGCATCGCAATATCTGACGATCCCGGTGGGCTGCTCCTACCCCGTGACCAAGGCCGCATTGCGTCGGCTCACTCAAGCGCTCCGCGCCGAGATGAAACCTTTTGGAATCGAAGTCGCCTGTTTGGAGCCGGGGGGCGTCCAGACCCCCATGATGGAAATAACCGACGAGCAGGAAGCAGAGCTCTGGCGGGCGTTTCCCGACCATCTGTTGCCGGAGTACAAGGCGCACTTCAAATTCCCCGGAGATTCCATAAAAGCGGCTTTCCCGCTCTGGACAGCAGAAAAATTCGCCGATCGCGTGTACCGTGACGTGGTTCGAGCGAAACGACTCAAGCCCAATTATCTCATCGGCCCGGGCGTGTGGGTGCTTCCCTTGATGAAACGCGCCATGCCCGAGGCTGTCGAAGAGCGGATCTTCGAGCGCATATTCCGGCGCTAGACCGAGGTACTGATGAAAGACAGGAAATTCGAAACGACGGGAGCCTTTCGCGACCTGATCGACGCCATGCGAGGACTGGAAGAAACGTTCCTGACCGGCGAACGAGCGGTCACACAAGACGTGTCCGTGATCGAAGGCTACCGCTGGATCTTCTCGATTACACAAGTGGCGTTCGATTGCTTCGTCTGGGCGGACAAAGACCGACCCCGGTTCGTCGACATCGTCGGTCGCTACAAGAAGTGGGGCGGCGACAACGCCGACGCCTATTATCAATACGCACCGCTCGATCCAACCCGCACGTACCGCGTTCACCTCGATGCAGGCGACGCTGTGTACTTATCGCTGAGCGTCTACGAGGGGCCGGACGATGGCCAACCCGCCGAAGGTATCGTTGGCAGCCTGCACTTGGGCGAGATGGAGGCGAACGCCGACGGAAGCTATGACATCATCTTGAGCGCGGGCGAGCACCTCGGAAATTGGATCCAGCTCTCCCCGACGTCGAACGCTGCGATCACGCGCGACTACCTCGCCGACCCTGCCAACGACAAGCGCGCTGTGTGGACTATCGAGGCGAATGACCCACCCGTTACGACGCGCATTACGGACGAAGACATGGCGCGGCGGTTTCGCGCTGCGATGACCTGGATCAAAGAGCAGGGCGAGATTGCGCCGGTACCGCCGATGGGCGACCCGAACACCATGACGGAGCCTCTTCCGATGGGCGCGATCACATATGGCTGGGGGGCGGGGGACGCATCTTATGGAATGGGAAACTACGACCTCGAAGATGACGAGGCGCTCATCATCAAAGGGGTTTCACCCAAGTGCCCGTTTTGGAATCTCTGCATTTGGAACGAATTTCTGCACACCTACAACTACGACTACGAACGCGTCTCGATCAACGGCCACCAAGTGGCCTACAACGACGATGGCTCATGGACAATCGTCGTCGCCGCCAAAGACCCTGGCCATCCCAACTGGATCCGTACTCAGGGTCACAAGAGCGGCGTGCTTTGGGCGCGCTGGTTCCTTCCGGAAGAAACTCCTGCACAACCAACGACGCGGGTGGTCAAAGTCGCCGATCTGGTCAATGCGACGTGACGATGAACGCGAACAGGATCGATGAGGCGCGTATGAGCATTCGGCTCACGACGGCGCTGCTTTGCACGTTGTCGCTGGCGAGTTGCGCCGCGTCAGGCGCTCCGCGTGACACCCTGTATCAGGTTTCGGTGGCGCATGCGCTGTTCGCCAAAGACTCCGTCAGCGAGGTGACGCTCGAAGAGCTCTTGCGGCATGGGAACGTCGGCATTGGTGCTTCCGATCGGCTCCATCACGCCATGATCGTGCTCAGCGGAAAGGTTTATCAGGCCAGACAGGACGGCACGATCGCGAGGCCGCTGCCGACCGAGACCACTCCGTGGGCCGCGGTAGTCCGCTTTCGGACCGACTCTCAGCTCAGCATCGACCATCCGATGACCATCGACGAACTCGAAGCCAAAATCGACGCGGGCCTCGACAACTTCAACATCTTTTACGCACTCCGACTCGAGACGCGCATCCCGAGCGTCACGATTCGGGCTGTCGAGACAGCGATGACCTCCAATCGGGGCCCCATGCGTATCGACGAGGCACCGGAGTCATGGACGCACAAAGACATCAAAGGCGCGCTCGTGGGCCTGCGGTTACCTTCGTATGTCGGCTCGATGAGTGGCATCGGCTACCACTGGCACTTCATCAGCGCGGATCGAGAGATTGGAGGACATGTCGTTGCTGCCGAGCTCGATCGTGGCGCCGTAGACATTGACCACATTCGAACCTGGACCGTCGTGCTCCCCGAAGCGGAGGAATTCGGCAGCCTGAACTTCGAGGATCGCGAACATCTCGAGACGGTGGAACAGGGACCCGCCTCCATGCCAAGAAGGTCTCCGCGATGAATTCGATCCGAGACGTGGGTTTGCAGCCCTCTCAGATGTTGCGCCTTGCTGCCAATGCGTTTTCGGGACGGATTTCGATTCCTTTGTCGCTCTTGCGCGATTGGTCCGCAAGGGTGTCCGACGAGGCCACTATCAGCCTCGAGCCCGCGAGTCCGGGGCTTCGCATTCGGGGGAAGGCCTACGCGCTTGGTGCACCGATTTCGTTTGCCGCTCGGATCGATGCAGAAGGGGTGCTCGTCAGAGAGGCTGAGCGGACCATTCGCCTCACGTTGAGCGAGATCGAGCTATCGACGCCCGACGACGCGCCCGGGCCCCTTGCCGATGCAATTCGCAGAGGGATGATCGATACCCAGAATCCAGGAACGCTCGTGGGCAACATGATATCGCTCCCCGATTTCGTGGTGGAAGCGAAAGGCCGAACGGTCGTCGTCGATCTGATGCGCATCCCGGCGCTCACGAAAGACGAACGGGTCCGCGCTGCCATTGCCGCGGCGACGAGCTATCTGTGTGTCGATGAGATTCGCGTCAGTGAAAGCTCGATCGATCTACGACTCGCGCTGCTGCCAGGGGGCGCGAAGGAGGCTGCGCTCAGCACGGCGCGTGCCGCGCTCATGCCCGCCATACACTATCTGTGGCCGTCGGAGGGACCGCGCGCATGAGCTCTTTGAGGCACTGGAACCCGTTCAGTCGGCAAGCGTGGGTGTCTCGTGAGCAGGAGTTCCACGAGATCGCGATCCGCGCTGTCGATGGCTACGATGGTTTCGGGGATACGAGCTATCTCGAAGGGCTGAGGCGCCTGCTCTATTCGTACGACCACGAGTCGCGCTTTCATCGGATGGGCAAATTGGTTGCCGCCTATCAAATCGTGGGCCTCCTGGCGAACCGCCTTCGGACTCAGCGCTGGTTCGAGATGCGGCCCGACTCGGCCAAGATCGCGATCGAGCGACCCCTGGTCATCACGGGGATGGTGCGCACCGGAAGCACCGCGCTTCACTACTTGATGGGCGCCAACTCAGACATGCAGTGCTTGCAATACTGGCTCGGCTTGCATCCGCAACCTCGCCCACCGCGAGCAAGTTGGGAAGCCGCAACCGACTTCCAGCATGCGCGAATCGAGCTCGATATGATGTATCGCGCGGGTAAGAACATGCTCGAGGCCATCCACTATATGACACCCGAAGGACCCGACGAATCGGGTCGGATCCTCGGGCTCGGATTCAGCGACGACCGCTTCGAGGTCGTCTCGACGGTGCCGACTTATTCCGAATGGTATGCCAATACCGTCCATCGTGAGACCTATGCCCTACACAAACGAACGATCCAGCTCATCGGCTCGTACGAGCCGACGACGCGCTGGCTGCTGAAGTATCCTGTCCATCTTCGGAATCTCGAAGCGCTTCTCGAGACGTATCCAGATGCCTGCATCATCTGGACTCACCGCGATCCTGCCGACGTGTTGCCCTCGTACGTGAGCTTGTGCGCGCATTTTCGATCGCTGTTCGAGAAGGCGCCTGACCGGTCTCGGATCGCACGCGAGCAGAAGGAAGCGTGGGCACAAGCCGTCGAGCTCGGAATGAAGCTGCGAAAGGGTCGCGAGCAGCAGTTTCACGACGTTTACTTCAACGATTTCCTAACTGATCCAATCGGCGAAGTAGCCAAGGCGTACTGGCACTTCGGTCAGCCGTTTTCGGAGCGAGCGAAGCTCGCACTCACCGCTTGGAGAGAAGCACACAAACCGGGTCAGTTCGGCACGCACTCCTACGTGCGCGACGACTTCGGACAATGGGCCGCGCAGGTGCATGAACGCTACGCGAGCTACCTCGAGCGGTTTCCCAGGGCGCTCCAGAAAAGCAGGAGGGCCGCGTGAGCGAAAAAGCACGATACGAACAGCCTCTCGCCCACGAGGCGTTTGCGATCCGAAGGAGCCCCGAGGAGCAACGCCTGATCGAAGACGCCGAACGGATCTTCCCAACAGGTACCCGGTGCCTGACATTCGATGAAGACCTAAACTTCTGCGTCGGCAAAGCGAAAGGAAGCCATATTTGGGATGCGAGCGGCAATGAATACATCGATTACCTGCTCGGCTCCGGACCACATCTGCTAGGCCACGCACACCCGGCTGTGCTGCATGCGCTCGAAACGATTCCCAAGACCGGCACGTCTTTCTTGATCGTCAATGAGAACGCCGTCGCGCTGGGCAAGAAGATCATCGAGCACGTTCCGTGCGCCGAAATGGTCAGCCTCCACAGCAGCGGCACCGAGGCAACCTTCTTTGCATTGCGTCTCGCGCGCATTCACCGAAAGCGCGACAAGATTCTGAAATTCGAAGGCGCCTACCATGGGATGCACGACTACGCTTTGATGAGCAATCAGTGGACGATGGGCACGCCACCCTTCCCCAAAGCCATCCCGAACAGCTATGGCATCCCAAGAGTGCTGACGGACCAGGTGCTGATCGCTCCCTTCAACGATTTGCAGTCGACCGCAGAGATCATCGCCACTCATCACGATGAGCTCGGCGGGGTGATTATCGAGCCTTTGCAGCGAACGCTCCCGCCAAAACCCAGTTTTTTGCAGGGGGTGCGGGAGATCACCGCGAACTACGGCATACCGTTGATTTTCGATGAGGTGGTCACAGGTTTTCGCATGGGGCTTGGCGGTGCCCAAGGCGCCTATGGTGTGACACCTGATCTGTGCGCCCTCGGCAAAGCGATTAGCGGGGGCTTGCCGCTCGGCGTGCTCTGCGGCCGCGAGGACATCATGACGCTCGCCAACCCGAGACGGCGCTTGCAGATGCTGCCCTACTCGATGCAAACCGGGACATTTTCCTCGAATCCTATTTCGACCGGAGTGGCATGTGCTGTGATCGCCGAGCTCGAGAAGCCGGGGGTGTACGAGCACATCGAGGAGGTAGGCACGAATCTGATGGCCGGCCTGGGCGAAGCGATCGCGAGCTCCGGCATCGAAGCCCACGTGACAGGCATCCCGTCTGTATTCGAGATTTGGTTCACCCGGGCCGAGCCCTTCGATCATCGCTCGGCGAAGCGGTCCGATTTCTACAAGAGCATCCGTTTGTCCGATCTTCTTCTACGCCAAGGGGTACTGAAAGCTGCCGAGAAATTCTTTGTCTCCGCCGTGCACACCGATGAAGACATCGAAAAGAGCATCGCGGCGTTTCACGTAGCTCTCGGCCAACTCGCAAAAGAGGTTCCGTGAAAAAGGTGCTAGTCACCGGCGCGTGCGGCAACATCGGCGCTAACGTCGTCGATCTGCTGGTACAGCGCGGGTATGCAGTCTGCGGGCTCGATCTCGACAACCGCAAGAATCGGCAAACGGCAGGCCGCTGGGGAGCCGATGTTGACCTGCGCTTTGGCAGCATTTGCGACCCAGAGTTGATCGCCGAGAGCGTGCCGGGAATGGATCACGTCATTCATCTCGCGGCCGTCGTGCCCCCCGCAACGGACGTCGACCAGGCGCTCGGATATGCGGTCAACGTCGTTGCCACGCGGTCGATCATCGCCACCTGCGAGGCACAGTCGTGCCCACCGCGACTGACTTTCACGTCGACCGCGGCCATTTGGGGGCGCAACGACGAGGTCGAAGGACCGCGCCGCGCAGATGAGACGATCTCTCCGAGCGACAACTACACGCGCCAAAAGGCGGAATGCGAGGCGATGATTCGTGCGTCGACCCTCGATGCCGTGATCTTTCGAATCGCGATGACGCCCCCCGTCGCCCTCGCCGCCGTTTCGCCCTTCGTGTTCGACATGCATCCGGACATGCGGGTGGAGTTCACCCACCCGAAGGATCAAGCCCTCGGTCTGGTCAATTCGCTCGTTTTGACCGACGAGGTCGTGGGGAGGACGTTGCTCCTCGGGGGCGGCGCGCGCAATCGCTACCGATACTGCGAATGGCTCAACATGGTATTCGAAACAGTCGGCATGCCTCCAGCTCCCCGGTCTGCCTTTGGTGATGCGCTCTTCTTGACCGACTGGGTGAACTCCGAAGAAAGCCAGGCGCTTCTGGACTATCAGCGGCACGACTTGGAATCGTACCTAAAGGAACTGAGCGCCGAGCTCGGTCTTGCACGTCACCTAGTCCGAGGAATCGGGCCAGCGCTGAGCCCACTCGTTCTCGCGCACTCGCGTCATCAGGCTATCGCCGAGCGAAAGCCAGCCCGTCTCCCGGACGCATATAGAGCGATGACCACGATTCGCCGAGGTTTGCGCGCGGCCAGAAGCTACCTGTAAGGCCATGGACGCAGAAGCTCGCACGACCGACCACGTTCTCGATCGCGTCCTCGATGACTTTTCCGTTCCGCGCATCGAAGAGCGGCTGCCTCATGAGTTCTTCGGGGAGTTGGGATTGAAGTTTCCTCAGCAGGTCGCGATTGCGTGCCGCGACGTGGGCGCCTGTGTTCGACGGGCGGAGGCGCTCGGCGCCGGACCCTTTCTCCATACCACCTTGGCTCCGCCAAATTGGATCGAAGAAGGCGAGCGGCGGCGCTGCAAGCTCGAGTTTGCGCTTGGCTATGCAGGCGCCATGCAGATCGAGCTCTTGGGCCCCGGTGAAGGCACCGACCACTACGCACGCGCGTTGGTGAATACCGACATCGCCTTCCATCACGTAGGCGTCTACCAAACCGGCATGAAGCAGATCTCCGAGTCACTCGAAAAAGCAGGGTATCGAAACGTGGTTCGCGGTGGCCTCTCGCTCCGCCCCGCCCTCGAGATCGACTTCCGGTATTTCGATGCGCGTCACGAACACGGCATCTACCTCGAAGTGCTCGACTTCCAGTCCTTCGGTTTCGAGCTCCCGATCGGGCCGGTCATCCGAGCCTACTCCGCGCTGAAGAAAGGACTATCCGCTTTTTCGCGAGCTTAGCTCTACAGGCGCTTAACTGGAGGCTTCCACGAACGACGGATCATTGGCGAAGCGGGCTACGTGGTGCTCCGCGTCGCCGAAAAGAGCGTTGAGGGCATACATCCGCTTGAAGTAGAGCCCGATGTCGTGCTCGTCGGTGACGGCGATGCCGCCGTGAAGTTGAAGAGCCTGCTGAGCAACCCAAGTGCCACCGGTCGCGAGCTGGTATTTGGCAGCCGAGACATCGCCACGGCGCGCGCTGTCGTCATCGTCGTCGGCGCGCACCATCGAGGCCATCGAGATCGATCGCAAAAGCTCGACCTCGGCGTACATGTCGACCGCGCGGTGTTGCAGGGCTTGAAACGATCCAATCTTCGCGCCAAACTGCTCGCGGGTGCCGAGGTAGTCGAGCGTCAGTTCGAGCATGGTCGTGGTGATGCCGACGGCTTCGGCGACAGCTGCTGCGGCAGCGTAGTCGAGCGTACGATCGAGCACGCGACCGCCCGAGCCCTCTTTGCCGAGGCGCGCGTTTTTCGGAACGACGACGTTTTGGAGCTCGATGAACGCGGCCCTGTGGCCGTCGATCGTTCTCGCCATCGTCGCCGTCAACCCCCTTGCGTCACGAGGTACGACGAAGAGCGTCACCCCGCCAGGGGCCTTGGCCGACACGAGCAGGTGGTCGGCATTGTGACCGTTGAGCACCCACACCTTTTTGCCCGAGAGTTCGTAGCCCGATGGACCAGGAGTGGCAGTGGTTTGCACGGCGGTGACATCGTGACGGCTGTGCGCTTCGGAGTATGCGAGCGCGAGAGTCGTGTCACCTTCGATCATGGGCGTGAGGTAGGCGGCGTGCTGCGCCTCGTTCCCGGCGCGAAAAAGGGTCAACCCCCCGAGAACCACCGACGCGAGGTAGGGCTCGGGCACGAGCGTGGTGGCCAGCTTTTCCAACACGACGGCGCATTCGACGAAGCCGCCGCCAAACCCGCCGACCGATTCGGGAAATGGCACGCCGAGCCAGCCGAGCTCACCCATGTGTTTCCAAGTCGCCGGATCGTAACCGATGTCGTCGTCGCGAAGCTTGCGGAAGCGCTCGACGGGGGACTCGTTCTTTGCGAAGTCCGCCACCGTCTTGGCTAGCATCTGCTGATCTTGATCGAGCTCGAAATCCATCTGGAAAATCTCCTGAAGTCGTGACGCTCAGCTACTCGGCAGCTGAAGGATATTCTTGGCGATGACGTTGCGCTGAATCTCGTTGGATCCGCCATAAATCGTGGCGGCGCGTTCGTAGCAGAAATACGGGCCGATCGATTCTTCGACGGCAGGCACTACGTCGTGGTTGTACCAAGTGAGCGAGTTCTCACCCATTGCTTCCATGCATAGCTCGGTGATCTCCTGGATGAGCTTCGTCCCAACGAGCTTCAGGATCGAGGACTCAGGACCGGGCATGCGACCCTTTTGTTGCTCGGCAAGCGCGCGATAACTAACCATCAAATGTGCACGGAAGCGCATTTCGAGACGGGCGATTTTCGCGCGCCAGATCGGGTCTTCGAGCATTGGACGTCCGTTTACGAGCTTCGTGGCCGCGATCCGCTTCAGCTTGACCAAGGTGTGCCGACAAGGTCCAATCATCGCGAGCAGAGTGCGCTCGTGGCCGAGGAGCGCTTTGGCCATCGTCCAGCCGTTGTTTATTCCGCCGACGACGTTTTCTTTCGGCACCTTCACGTTTTCGAAAAACGTATCGCAGAATGCAGGCGTATGGCCGAGCGTGAGCATGGGTTTGACCTCTACCCCCGGGCTCTTGAGGTCGATCAAAAGAAAGGTGATCCCCGCCTGCTTCTTCACCGAGGGATCGGTGCGGACGAGACAGAAGATCCAATCAGCGAACTGCGCGTAGCTGGTCCAGGTCTTTTGCCCATTGACGATGAAGTGGTCTCCGGCGTCTTCGGCCGTGGTCCGAAGGGACGCAAGATCGCTACCCGCGTTGGGCTCGGAGTAGCCCTGGCACCAGAACTCTTCTGCGCTGAGGATCTTCGGAAGGAACCGCTCCTTTTGGGCGTCGGTGCCGAAGTTGATGATCAGAGGGCCGACCATCGAGAGGCCGAACGTCGAGAGTTGCGGTGCCCCGGCCATCTCCAACTCTTCGCTGAAGATGAAGCGCCTCGCAGCATCCCAGCCGGTCCCTCCGAGCTCTTTCGGCCAATGGGGGGCGACCCAGCCCTTCTCGTAAAGGATGCGGTGCCACTGCGCCGAGTCTTCTGGAGTGAAGTGGCCCTCCCCGTTCGCTTTCTCCCGCATCTCCTCCGGCATCGCTTCTTGAATCCAGGTGCGGACCTCCTGGCGAAACGCTTCTTCTTCCTCGGTGAACGTCAGATTCATGCTTCTATCCCTGACACGAAGTCGGGCTATGCACCATAGTGCCGGTGCGCCGGAAGAGGCTGCGAAGTAGCAGCATGGCTTCGAATTCCCTGTCGCCATGCGGCCGCCCAGCGGATATCGTCGCCCTATCCGTGCCCCATCTCGACGACATCACCGGAAAGATCGTGCGCTTACCGCAGCTCTTGCGGTCGGAGCCCCTCAACACGATCCACCGACTCGGGGTTTACGAAGGTCTCAGCAAAGAAGACTTGTTTCCGTCGGCGGGAGCGGTTCCAGAGGTTCGCAGTCAGAAGCGATGGCGCTTGCCGGGTGTCGAAAGCGAGGATCTAATCTTCGAATCCCTGTACGACCCAATCGAGCCACACTTTAGGGAGCACTACCATCGCCGACGGCGACGGATCCAAACGGTCTATGCGCGATGCATCCGGCCGGAAAACACGTCCGAGCGACCTCGGGTGCTCTACATCCACGGTTACATGCAGCCCGAAACCTACGTCGAAGAAATGGGGCTGGTGACCACCATGGCATGCATGTTGGGTGTGGAGATCATCCAGATGCAACCGCCCTACCACGGCCGGCGCAGACCCAAAGGCTCACCCTATCCAGGAGAGCTCTACTGGACCGCGGATCTGGTACGCAGCGTCGAGGCTATCCGCCAGACTCTGTTTGACGCGCGGACTCTGCTTTCGGCACTCAAGGCCGAGAAGCCCGGGCCGGTCGGAATTGTCGGTTTGTCGCTCGGTGGATCACTCTGTTCGATCCTGACCTGCCTGGAGCCTCGCTTCGATTTCTCGGCTCCTATCATCGGCCACATGGACATGGGAGCGCTGCTTCGAGACGCGCCTGTGCTCAGGGCGATGCGAAAAGACCTCGCGCGGTTCGGCTGGACCCACGAACAGTTTGGCGACTTCTTTACCAGGATCGGCTGGGATCAGTTGACATCGGTGATACCGAGCGACCGCGTCATGCTCATCGCCGCGCGCGACGACCGCTTCTTCGACGCGACGATCGTCGAACAGATGTGGAAGCAATGGGGAGAGCCGGAAATCCACTGGTACCCGACCAGCCACATGGGCTTCATCCCGTACGTTCCGAGCGCGGTGGGCCATCTTCGTCGATTCATCAATCGCCTCTACCCCATCACGGTGAGACGTTGACGGGGCATTTCGAGCCCCTGGCGAACCGCAAGAAAGTCCAAAACCACATCGGTGGCGTGCACGCGTGCGCCATGGCGCTCCTGGCCGAGAGTGCGACGGGGTTCGTGGTGGGGATGAACGTCCCCGACACCGCAGTGCCCGTCATCAAGACGATGAAGATCGAGTACCTCAAGCGCGCCACCGGTGGCCTTCGGGCAGAAGCCACGTTGACGGAAGAGCAGCAGCGGTCGATCGCAACCGAGCCCAAGGGCGACGTGCTGGTTCAGTGCCGGGTGACCGACGAAGCCGGGGTCGAGCCTATCCAATGCGAGATGACTTGGGCTTGGGTGCCCAGGAAACGCGGTTAGCCCTGACTCCGTCGGAAGTGGCCGCGAAGCGCGGCATTGAGCTCGGCGGCTTTTTGGAAGGTCACTCCGTGACCCGCATCTTCGAAGCGAAGCACTTCGGCGTGAGGAATCCGCTTGGCCAGTCGATCGGTTTGGGTGGGTCGAATCAAGATGTCCTTGCCAGGCCGTACCAAAAGCGTTGGCAGATCGATTAGCGAAAGCCGCGATTCGGTTCGATGTCGCCAAACGGCTTGCAGATGGCCGACGACGGTTCGCAGAGATGCGGGCTTTCCGAGGCGCTCTTGCATGTGGGCCTTGAATGCGATCGGATCGATGCTCCTCAGATACTCCTCGGGGTACAAAAGGCGGGGCACCGATCGTAGACGGGTCTCCGTACCCCCAACAAGCCCACGTAGGAAGAGCCACATGCCCGCAAGCTTGGGAAGCGATCCGAAAGGCGCGCCTCCATGGGTTGCGATCAACGTGAGCGTACGACATCGGTCCGGGGCGGCCAGCGCGATCTCCTGCGCGATCATCCCGCCCATCGATACGCCAACAATGTGTGCCCGATCCCAATAGAGGTCGTCCATGATGCGAAGCCCGTCGCCAGCCATCGACCGAATCGTCGGAAAGATCGGACCTCGCTCACTATCACCGACGCCGAGGTGGTCGTAGTGGCAACACCGATGATCGCGTCGGAGCCCGTCCACCTGGGGCCCCCAGACGCGCCCGGACATTGCGAAGCCCATGATGAACAAGACTGGCGCGCCGCGTTCTCCGAACACCCGGTAGGCGAGGCGAGGCTCACTGCAAGTCAGGGCGCTAAACTCGGCGCCGGCGGAGGCGGTGACCGTGGCACTTGCACTGGCGCTGTTGCGGACGCGATCCACTCATCGCTCGTAATACGGGATCGTGGGCCACGCCAGCTCGGTGGAGTCGGCAAGCCTTTAGGCTTCGAGCCCGAGCGCCTGGCAAATCAGGTGAAGAGCCGTGCTTTCCTGCGCACGCGCCCGGCCATCTGCGGCAATCGCGATTTCAGCGCCGCTGCGGACGAGGGCAGACTGCCCGGGGTTCCCTTTTACCCTGGCAACGCACTGGAGGGCTTGAGTCAAGCCGCCTTCGGGATCGGCGATCAACGAATCGGTCAGGTCTCGAAAAGTGATCTCGAGCTCGTTGAAGTCGACGCCCGAGAAGACGTCCGCCTTGCTTCGGAGCAGCTCGACAAATGCGGCGACTTCAGATCTCGCGAGCTCGCCGTCGGCGGCGGCGACCAAGGCAAAGGCACCCGACAGCGCGCGGAGAAGGTCGCCCGAAACCCCTGCGTTGAAGCGACCCCAAGTCGCAATGGCGTAAGCCACCCTCTCATCCGGACCCATCAGTACCTCCCGGGTATCGCGTAGCGTACCTCGTTCCCATCGTCAGCTCCAGCGGGACCCGAGGAAATTCACGATCTTTTCCATCGCCTCATCCGCTTCTTCCATCGCGCCGACGCTGCTTTGAAACACGTGCCACATGCCGTCGAAGATCTGCAGTGTCACGTCGACACCGGCTGCTTGGCTTTGGTCGGCGAGCGAAGTCGCGTCGTCGATGAGGACCTCGTCGGTTCCCACCTGGATGAGCATCGAAGGCAGCCCTTTGTGATCCGCGAAGAGCGGCGAGCATGCGGGGTCATCGGCGGGCCGCCCATCGAGGTAAAGGGCAGCGCATCGCTTGCTCCAGCTCGTGCGGATCATTGGGTCGATACTCGCGTTGTCGGTGCGCGAAGGCGAGTCGCAACTCAAGTCGGTCCAAGGCGAAATCAGCACCATAGCAACTGGCAGAGGCAAACCTTGGTCACGCACGGCAAGGGCGGTCGCGAGCGCCAGCCCGCCACCCGCGGAGTCCCCCGCAAATGCGATTTGCGTATGCGGCAATTGGTTGTCGAGCATCCATCGATACGCCCGGACGCCATCCTCGAGGGCAGCTGGATGAGGGTGCTCGGGCGCCAACCGGTAATCGGGCACATAGACCGACGCGCCAGCCGCCACGGCCAAATGCGTCACGAGGCCCTTGTGGGTCGATGGGCTGCCAATGCAATAGCCACCGCCATGCATGTACAACACGGCTCGCGTCGGCCGTTCACCTCGCGGTCGCGCCAACAACGCTGGTGTCTCGCCCATCGAAATCCATTCTGTCTCGGCGTCGGGTGACGGAGCATTGACATTAGCGACCAAGCGAAGCCACGCGCGTTGAAACGCCACCGGCCACGGAGACCCGAGGAACGGCTTGAGTCCGTAGCGTGTCGCCGTGCGAAGTGCGGCAGGAGAAACTTTCATGGGTGTTGGTGCTCGTGAGTCGCAGAGCCGTTACGAGAGTAGAACTCGGCCGACACCCCTCTTAGCGCAAACCTTGCCGAAGGAAAACACGGGCGAGCCGTTTACGAAGACGTGCTCGATGCCTGTGGGAGATCCGCTTCCAGCTTGCCCGGGGCGGTCTCGTATCTCATCCCAGTCGAATACCACCACGTCGGCAGCATGCCCCTCTTTCAAACACCCTCGCGCGGCGAGCCGAAAGCGGTCGGCCGCGGCGCCCGTCATTTTGTGTACAGCGGCCTGCAGGGACAACGTTTTCCGTTCTCGAGCGTTTCGAAGAAATCGCGGAAAGGTGCCATAAGCCGCCGGGTTTTGGTGACCCCCTGGCTCGGGCCAAGAGTCGGTCGCGAAGATCGAAGCCGGGTGCTGCATCAGCCTGTCGATGATTTCCTCGTTGTAGTAGTCGTGAAAGAGCACTCGTGCTTCAGCGTGACTCTTGTCGAGGATGTCGAGCAGGACTTCAAACGGCGATTTCGCGACCCGCGAGGCGATCTCGGGCAGGAACATCCCGTTGTAGGGGTCGAACTCGGGACAGCACGCGTTGGTGATCTGAATCTGTGGATAGCCAAAGCCGGCAAGTCGAAAGCCCACGGTGGCCTCGAGCCGAAGTCGCGCTCGCGCTCCCAGCTCGTGAAGCGAGTCGGGCATGCGCGCCATGAACCATTCCGGCAAGAGGGTGTTCAGTAAGGTTGCGCCGCAGGAATACGGAAACATGTCGAACTTGACGTCAACCCCTTCGGCGATGGCCTCGTCAAAGAGGCCTAGCGCTTGGTCCAAGGTTTTCCAGGCCTGTGTGCCGACGAAGATCAAATGTGAAAACTGAAGCCTAACCCCGGTGCGACGTGCCATGGCCAGCATGTCCTCGATGGCCTTGAGGTTGTGCGGACGGCCGAACGGGATCATCGGATAGGTGCCCGAGAACGAGGAGTAGGCTTTGGCATGCACACTGAGCAGCTTGTCATGCCCCTTTACCAACCGCGCCACCTCATCGAGCTCGTCCACCTTGGCGAAGACTCCAGGCTTGTACTGAAGACCGAGCGACACGCCGGCCGCGCCTTCTGTCATCGCGTCATCGAGTAGGCCAAGCATCTGCTCGTATTCGTCGGGGGACAGTGCTCGAGCCGCGAAACCGGATAGCGATGTGCGGGCCGCTCCATGACCGACGAAGTGGAGAAAGTTCTGGGTGAGTCCCACCTCCTCGAGCACGGCACGGTACTCGGTGAAGCTACTCCAATCGAACGAGCGTCGCCCGGCCTTGAAGAGCGAGCTTTCAATGAGATCTCGGTGCGCTGAGGTCGGCACGAATCCGAACGGGCTGAAGCCACAGTTGCCGGCCACGAAGGTCGTTACCCCTTGAGCGGCAAACGAGTCGAAGTGATGGGGGTTGTCGCTCGCAGAGAAGAAGTCCATGTGCGAGTGAGCGTCGATGAAGCCGGGCGCGACTACTTTGCCTGTGCAGTCGATCTCCTCGACCCCGAGGGGCGATACCGGTCCGATCGATTCGATCTTTCCATCCCTGATCAGGACATTGTCGGGCTCGGGCTTCGCCCCAGTCCCATCGACGACGAGACCCCCGGAAAGCAAGTATCTGGCGCCGGCGCCGTCCATCGCGAGGTGATTCGGATCGTTACCCGAAAGAGCCTCCGCCCTCAAAGCCTTTCCCCGTGCGTGCCGGCGCAGCCCTCGCTATCGTCCTTCGTCATGAGCACCTCTTCGCGAAATCACTTCCGAATCGTACTCACCGGCGGGCCTGGCGGGGGCAAGACGACCGCCGCAGACCTCTTTCGGCGCGAAATCGGCGAGCGCGTGGTCATCGTCCCGGAGACGGCGACCATGCTCTTCGCGGGCGGGTTCCCCAGGGTGAACGAGCCAAAGGCACGAGCCGCCACACCAGGAGCGATTTTTCACGCCCAGCGAGCCCTCGAAGACATTCAAGGCGCGCTCTATCCTGGGCGCATTCTGCTCTGCGATCGCGGCACCATCGACGGCGCGGCGTACTGGCCGGAGACCGCGCCGGTCGGCTTTTTCGACAGCCTGGGCACGACCCTCGAAGCGGAGTTGGCCCGTTACGACGCCGTGCTCTTTTTCGAGTCGGCCGCCGTGGGCAATATCCAAGTCGAGGGGGGCAACCCGACGCGCACCGAAGACAACGCCGAAGCACGCCGACTCGATGTTCGCCTCCGCGAGCTTTGGTCAAAACACTCGAATTTTTGCTTTGTTCCGCATTCGACGTCGTTCTTCGCCAAGCTTCAGCAAGGGCTCGCGGAGCTCCAAAAGGTCGTGGCGGCCAACGCTCTTCTTCCTGCAGATTCTTAGTTGGCCGCGATAACCCATCTATACTACCCCTCGAAGCAATGGGGACATTTGGAGTGATGAGCAGGCCGCGCGCGCGCTGCTGTGCTTGGAGCGTGGCGGTTTCACTGATGGTCGCAACCTCGTCGGGTTGCATCAGCCAGATGCAAGCGGACATCAAAGCCAACGAGGAACGCCTCGACTCGCTCGAAGCCGACCTCGAGGCAAAACGCAAGGAGCTCGAGGAGGCTCTCGAGGAAGCCAGCCGCATTTTGCGCCGTAACAGCGCTGACCAAGGGTTGCAGATCGAGGAGATCATCGACCGGCTTGCGGTGATGGAAGGGGAGATCGCCGAGCTTCGAATGGAAAGCAGCGGTCTTTCGCAGGAACAGTTGGCAAAGCAAGCCGAGCTTCAGCGAAAGCTCAGCGAAGTGGCGCGCGCAGCGGGCATGGACGTGCCTCTCGAGTCGAGCCAGATCCCGGACAGCAAGAAGAAACATTACCAGGCGGCGGTCAAGGCCCATCGAATCAACGATCATTCCTATGCACGCGCACTGCTCCGGGCGTACGTCGAGCGCTATCCCAACGATAGCAAGGCTGACGACGCGCAGTACATGGTTGGCTCGAGCTACTTGAGGCAAGGGCAACCTGCGGCTGCTCTCGGCGAGTTTCGAAAAGTGATCTCGACCTATCGTGAGGGCGACGTCCTCGACCAGACCCTCTACGACATGGCGCAGGCGTTCCTCCAAGTGAGATCTTGCAATGACGCCGAGACCGCCCTCAAAGCACTGCTCAAGAACCACAAGAAATCGCCGCTATTTCCGAAGGCCAGAAAGCAACTGCGCCAAGTTCGCGAGATGGGTCGCGCCGAGTGCGCCGACAGGGGCTAGGAGCGAGTGCGGGCGCAACGCGGCGAGACGAACGGCCGGACAGCGACTAGGGCGCCCCAACGACAGGCAAGGCTTTCAAATAGATCGGAGAAGACCACGCGCGCTCTTCGTTGACGGAAAGGCAGTCATCGTCCAGAGCGGTTTGGTAGCC
>JBFICQ010000046.1:0-17500 GCA_041581895.1 Polyangiales bacterium
CCATGTCGCTCCACCGTCGACCTGTTGATGCTTTCTTGGTTTTTTGGTTCTGCTTGTTTGCCGTTTCGTCCCTGGTTCTTGAGCAGTTCATCGTGTTTGGTGTGGATCTATCGGCTACTACCGACATCTTTGGCCGCTCTTGGTACTGGTACGCACGTTCGTTCGACCCGATTTTTCTCGATACCCCGTTGTGGCTGCGGATCATGTGTACGATCGACGCTTATGTGTTCGGTCCGTTCTACTTGGTGCTCATCTACGCCCTCGTGCAAGAACGGAGCTGGATCCGTGTCCCGGCGCTCCTCTACGGCGGGGCAATCGTCTATTCGACAATCGTCTACTTTGGCTATGAATTCCTCGACCGGGCGAATCGCGAAGAAGCCAACTTGTCGGTCGTGCTGCTCGTGAACATTCCCTACACGATCATTCCCCTGCTGCTCGTGTGGCGGATGCGCCGTCCTGATCCGTTTCGTGCTCGATGACCGCGGGTCGGCTCTACGGGTGCTTCTTCTGGTAGGTCCCCATCAACACGGCTTCCTCGAGGATGTGGCCCCGCATTATGCGGTCGAGCCGCGCTCTGTCGACGTTGCGCTGCCCGTCGAGGCGGCAGTCGAGCGCATAAATGCGAAAGAAGTAGCGGTGCCTTCCAACCGGTGGACAGGGTCCTCTCCAACCCGTCGCTTTCCAGTCGTTTAGGCCCTCGCAAGTTCCTTCAGGCAAAGCGCCCGAAGAGACGGCTTCGGGCAATCCTTGACTGTCGGGTGGCAGGTTGAAGAGCACCCAGTGGACCCACACCGTCTTCGGAGCGTCGGGATCGGGCGCATCGGGATCATCGACGATGAGGGCGAGGCTTTGGGTGCCTTCGGGGACCGAAGCCCACTCGAGGGGTGGGGAAATGTCTTCGCCCTCGCAGGTGTGCTTGGCCGGGATCTCTTCCTGCTCAGTGAAGGCCGTCGAAGTGATTTGGAACATGATAGATTCCTCGCCCTTCACGTAAACATCAGCCTACATCGACCAACTGGACCGGAAGCGGCTCGACCCGCCAGATGTCCCGACAGTAATCGCTGATGGTGCGATCCGACGAGAAGTGGCCCATCCGCGCCGTGTTGAGAATCGACATCTTGGTCCAATGACTCTGGTCTGCCCAAGCCTGGCTGACTTTCTCCTGACAATCGATGTAGGACTGAAAGTCGGCCAGAACGAGGTACTCATCGTGATGGATCAAGCTGTCGATCAGCGGTCGGAACAACGCGGCGTCTCCCCGCGAGAAATGCCCCGAAGCGATGAGATCGAGGACACTCTTGAGCGCGGGGTTCTCTTCGTAGTAGGCGTAGGGTCGGTACCCGGTCTCGCGCAGGGCGTGAATCTCGTCTGTAGTCAGCCCAAAGAGGAAGAAGTTCTCCGCCCCAACCGCGTCGCGTATCTCGACATTGGCTCCATCCAGCGTGCCAATGGTGAGCGCACCGTTCATGGAGAATTTCATGTTCCCCGTCCCCGAGGCTTCCTTGCCGGCCGTGGATATCTGCTCGGAGAGGTCGGCGCACGGATAGACGAGCTGCGCCGTCTTGACGTTGTAGTTCGGGATGAAGACGACCTTCAGCTTGTCTTGGATGTCGGGGTCGGAATTGACCACCTCACCCACGGAGTTGATCAATTTGATGATCAGCTTGGCCATCGCGTAGCCAGGCGCTGCCTTGCCGCCGAAGACGAACGTCCGGGGCGCGGTTGCCAGATCGGGGTTCTCTCGGAGCCGTTGGTAGAGGTGCACGATGTGCAGGACCGCCAGATGCTGACGCTTGTACTCGTGGATGCGCTTTACCTGGACATCGAACATCGAGTCGAGATCCGCCTCGACCTTCATCAGTCTGCGAGCTTGCTCGGCGGCAACGCGCTTGCGTGCGGTCTTGACGGCCCGCCACTGCGTCTGAAAGTCTCGGTCGTCCGCGAGCCCTTCCAACCTGCGCAGTTGGTTCAGATCGGTGATCCACGCGTCGCCGATATGCTCGGTTATCAGCTCCGCGAGCTCGGGGTTGGCGAGCGCCAGAAAACGGCGAGGCGTCACTCCATTGGTCTTGTTGTTGAACTTACTGGGATAGAACTCGTGGAAGTCGCGCATGACGCGGCTCTTCAGCAACTCGGTGTGGAGCGCGGAGACCCCATTCACCGAAAAGCTCGCCACGGTAGCCAGGTTCGCCATCCGCACGGCGCTGCTTCCGCTGTCGTCGATTAGGGACATGCGTCGTTGGCGCTCGTAATCGTCGGGAAACCGTTCGCGCACTTCGTCCATGAAGCGACGATTGATCTCGTAGATAATTTCGAGATGACGGGGCAGCAATCGGCCGAACATCGGCAACGGCCAGGTTTCGAGCGCCTCAGGAAGCAGGGTGTGGTTCGTGTACGCAAACGTCTTTGATGTGATCTCCCAAGCGGCTTCCCAACTCATCCCGTGCTCGTCGAGCAACAGCCGCATGAGCTCGGGTATCGCAAGCGCCGGATGGGTGTCGTTCAGCTGAATCGCAAAGCCCTCATGCAAGTTGTCGGGCCGACCGCCGCGGAACCCATGCAGCCGCAGCAGATCCTGTAGCGAGCAGGACACGAGGAAATACTGCTGCCGGAGCCTTAGTTGCTTGCCTTGAGCAGGCTCGTCATTTGGATAGAGCACTTTGGTCAGTGTCTCCGAGGCTACTTTGTGCTCGACCGCACCATAGTAGTCGCCCACGTTGAAGCTCTCGAAGTCGAACGTCTCGGTTGCCTCCGCGGCCCAAAGGCGGAGCATGTTCATGTTGTTGACCTTGTAGCCGGGGATGGGGGTGGCGTAGGCGACCCCTTTGACCACGGTCGCGGGGCGCCAGCGAACCCGGTAGTTACCTTCGTCATCCAGGTACGATTCGGTGTGACCCCCGAAACCGACTGGATAGGAATACTCGGGCCGCACGACCTCCCAGGGATTGCCCTGATGAAGCCATTTGTCGGTACGCTCGACCTGCCAGCCGTCTTTGATCCACTGCTGGAAGATGCCGAACTCGTACCTCAAGCCGTATCCCACGGCGGGGATCTGCAGAGTGGAGAGCGAGTCCATGAAGCACGCGGCCAACCGCCCCAATCCACCGTTGCCGAGGCCTGGCTCGCGTTCTTCCTCGATGAGCTCGTCGAGGTCGTGCCCCAAAGAAGCCACCGCCTCCCTCACCTGGTCCCGAATGCCGAGGTTCAACAGGGCGTTGCCCAAGGAAGGCCCCAGCAGATACTCCGCCGAGAGATAACAGACCACGCGTGTCGGATGAGTCAGCAGCGACATGGCTGTGCTGAGCCAACGCTGCATGAGTCGGTCTCGCACCGTGTAGGCTACCGCCAGGTAGTAATCGGATCGGGTCGCGAGCTGCGGGACATTGCCACAGCTATAGAAAAGGTTGTCCCGGATCGCTCGGCGCAGAGTCTCGACCTCGAGCCCAGTTCGGTCGTCCTCGACCCGCACTGCTTTTTGAGGCGCCTCCATTGCCTTGCCCTCGAAAAATGAGACCGATGTATGGGTCCTGCGCTTTTCGGACGTTACCATGGCACCCAATCGCCAATCCAGAGGCTTTGCGAGGCTGCCAACAGGCGCTGGGCGAGCCCGGAGGCGATCGCGTTTTTGCATGGTGTTTCGAGCCAGTTCGGCCTTTCGCAGTCTGAGCTTCTTTCCTAGGATTCGGAGGATCGTCCCGGATGTCTCACCACTTCGGAGGAAGCCCCATGAACCCAGCCAATGTCGCGCAGAAGCCGCTAGAGTCGCTTGCGGCATTCAAAGAGACCTTGATTGCGGTGCTCCCCAACATCGTCACCGCGTTGGTCATCCTGATAGTCGGATGGCTGCTGGCATGGTTGCTGAGCCGGGCTTGCCGCCGATCCTTCCAGCGGTTGGCGCTTCGAATCCCGGTCGGCGATGCGCGCGCCGACGCCGACAGACCGGTCGACGACCACGGCGCCGGCCGCGTCGCAGCGGAAGGCGTGTATTGGCTCGTTCTCCTCACGACTCTGGTCCTCGTGGCCGATGCGCTCGGCGTACCGGTATTGAGTAAGTGGCTCGCGGCCTTCGCGAACTTCGCGCCAAAGATCGTCATCGCGGTGGCCGTGGTTTTCGGCGGAGCCGTCGCGGGGCGGCTCGCGGGCGTTGCGATCGAGAAAGCTGCAACGCGTATGGCGCCCAGGCAGGCGCGCACGCTAGCACGACTGACGCGAGTAGCGATCATCATCGCCGCGTTGTTGATCGCCGCAGCCGAGCTTGGGCTCGATGTCTCGTTGCTCACCCAAGTCCTTCTCGTCGTCCTTGCGGCGACGCTGGGCGGCGGAGCGCTAGCGTTTGGGCTGGGAGCGCGTGGCCCCATCGCGAACATTTTGGCAATGCACTACGTGAACAAGTCGTACCGTGTCGGCCAAGTCATTCGACTCGGGAACGAACAGGGACGCATCGTCCGGACCAGCAACACGGCGGTGTTCTTGGACACTCCGGAGGGAGAGCTGTCGATTCCGGGCCAAGCTTTTAGCGAGAGGCCTTGTGTCGTGTTGAGCCAGGGAGATGACGATGAAACTTGAAGCGCAGTTGTTGCACAGCCTCACCTCTGCACATTCCGCGGAGGTCGCAAGGCTTCTCGAGTCGATGGTTGCAACCGACGCAGCCAAAATCGTCGAGGTTCTTCCCGACAACGCATGTGGGATGCTCCTTCGGTGGCTTTCTCCGATCGTTGCAGAGCAGGTTCTCGAGCTCGTTCCAGATGCAAAGGTCGCTGGGGTGCTGCGCGCGACGCGCGATGACGTTGCGGCGTCGGTCCTTCGGTCCGCAAAGCGCGACGTACGCGTCCGATGGTTGGAGGCTCTCGAGCCAAAGAAGCAAAAAGCGATGCGCACACTTCTTCGATACGCCGAGGGAACCGCGGGTGCCCTCATGGACCCGCAGATCCTGACCATCGCGGAGGGAAGCTCCGTGGGCGACGCCTTGCATCGCCTGCGGCACGCGAGTCAAGGAGCATTTTACTACCTCTACGTCGTCGCGCAGGACAACGAACTGGTCGCGGTACTCACGCTAACAAAGGCGCTCGCCGCAAGTAAAAACGAAACGATCGATTCGCTTGCAACCCGCAAAGTCGAGACGCTTTCAGCGCTCGCAAGCTGGGACAGCATCGTCGCACACCCCGCCTGGAAACGGCTGCATTCGTTGCCGGTCGTCGATGCGAGGGGCCGATTTTTGGGTGTCGTGCGTTACGAGCTTCTTCGCAAGCTCGAGCAAGAGCTCGCACAGCTCGATCCGGAAGAAAGCAGCGCGCGGACGGGAGCCGCTCTCGGTGAGCTCTATGGTGTGGGTCTTCGCGCGCTCTTTGCATGGTTGGGGTCGCTCGGATCGGGTTCGAACAGCGCCACGAAAGGTCAGTTATGACAAACGCAGTAGACGAGCTCCTTAATCGGCTTCTGCCGCGCTATCCCAACGAAGCTGCAAGACACCTAGACAGTGCCAAGCCCGCCGATGCAGCGGCACTACTGAGCAAGCAGCCGCCCGAGGTAACAGCGCGCGTGCTCCGCTACTCGAGAGCTGACCACGCCGCTCTCATTCTCGCTGCGGCCGCAGCTGACGTCGTACCCAAGTGGGCGTCGTCGCTCGATCCGAGCTTGACTGCCAATCTCCTCGCACGTTTGCCTGCTGGCGAACGCAAGCGTTTGCTCGACTCGTTGCCGGGCAGCCTCGTCGAAGAAATCGACGGTATTCTCACCTATCCACCGGGGACGGCGGGGCGCATCATGGATGCCCGAGTAGCGACCTACCCGATGGACGCGTCCGTCCAAACCGCGTTGGATCGCGTTCGCAAGACAGCTGATCGTCGAATCTCCGACTTGGTGATCACCACGACCGATGGCGCTTTCAAAGGGGTCGTTCGCCTGCAAGACATCGTCGGGGCTGCTCCGGACCAGCCGCTCGGCGAGCTGATGAGCCCAAGAGCTATCCACGTGCAACCGATGACACCGCGCCAAGACGTGGTCGAGCTTCTCAACAAATACCGACTCGCAAGCCTTCCAGTTGTGGATCTGCAAGACCGGGTCATCGGCATCATTCGGCAGGATGCTCTCGTCGGCGCAGCGCAGGAAGAGGCGATCGGCGAGCTGCAAGAGATGTTCGGCGGCTCCAAAGAGGAGCGAGCGCTCTCACCTCCTTGGGTAGGCATCAAGAGCCGCCTCCCTTGGCTCAACATCAATCTGGTGACGGCATTCATGGCCGCTACGGTCGTCGGCCTCTTCGAAGATACGATTGCGCGCTTCACCGCGGTTGCCGTGCTCCTCCCCGTGGTTGCAGGCCAATCCGGCAACACCGGAGCGCAGGCCTTGGCGGTCACCATGCGCGGCCTTGCGCTGCGCGAAATCCGCGTGTCCCACGGCTGGCGGGTCGTCACAAAGGAGCTCGTCGTCGGCTTCGTCAATGGGCTTGCGATCGCCGTGGTCACGTCGATCGCCGTGTACGCCTGGAGCCGCAATCTCGGCCTCGCGCTGGTCATGTTGCTGGCCATGGTCGTCTCGATGATCGCGGCATCCGCTGCGGGGGCGTCGATCCCGGTCGTCCTCGTCAAGCTTGGCCGTGACCCCGCAACCGCCTCCTCGATCATTCTGACGACCGTCACGGACGTGGTGGGTTTCTTTACGTTCCTCGGGCTTGCCACCTTGCTGGCAAGCATGCTTGCTGCTTCTTGAGAGGTCTGGCAGTCACGTTTACGGATCCAACTCGGCCACGTGCGCCACGGCATCACCACGATGAACCAGTGGTGTGCGGAGGAGTCCGATCACCATTCCCTGCTTCTTAGCCCTTACGGCACTCCCGTGTCTGTGCAGAGCATTGAAGATGATGGCAAGCTCTTGACCGCGTTCTACTTCATCGCCTAACGCCACCGTGAGCTCGCAAAAGCCACCGCGGCTCGCGCGAATCCACGAGCTCGACCTCGAGAGCCTGGGCTTGCGCTTCGGCGATGGGACGTCCCCGTCGAACATCTGCAGCGAGCGCATCACGCGAAGAATGCCATTCACGCCGACGTCGATCGCACCGGCAGCGAAGCGGTTCGCTTCACCGGCCTCATACAGCAGCACCCTCTTTCCGAGGTCGGTCGCAGCAGCTCGAAGGGAGCCATCTCGAAGCTTGGCGTGGTAGAGTAACGGTGCGCCGAATTCCTTTGCAAGCCTAAGTGTTTCTGGGTCATCGAGGTCGCAACGAATCTGCGGTAGGTTTCGACGGCCGCCCGACCCTGTATGAAGATCGATTCCGAGCTCGCAGTGCTGGACGATCTTGGTCATGAACAGGTGGGCCAATCGGGAAGCCGAAGACCCTCGCGGGGAGCCGGGAAAGCACCGATTCAAGTCACGCCGGTCGGGCAGGTAACGCGATTCTTGGAGAAGCCCAAAGATATTGACGATCGGGACCGCTAGAACCGTTCCCGCCAGGCTTCCCGGGTCTATGGTTTGCAGCACGTGCCGAATAATCGGCACCCCATTTAGCTCATCGCCATGCATGGTGCCGCTCAGCCAGATAACAGGACCTGGCTTCGCGCCGTGAAGAACGCCGACCGGCAGAGACACCCACATCCCCGTCGGCAGACGCGACACCGGGAGCTCGCAGCGAGTCAGCTCACCAGGAGGAGCGGTCGTTGAATCGAGCTGAAAAGGGTCCCGCGAGTCGGCTTTGGCTACGGTCTTCTTTTTTTTTCGGGTTCTCATGTTGTTGGCGAGAGGTTTGCCTTCGTAGCGATCTCACGTGGATTGCGGGCTTTGCTCCGCAGCGATGACTCGAACCGGTAGCGGGTCCGTCGCGCTTCCCGCATACAAAGACCGATGTGGAAACGGAATCTCGATGCCGTGCTGCTCGAACGAACGCTTCACGGCGTTTTGCATGGAGTTCCGAAGTTCGAGGAATTTTTCTCTCGTAGCCCACACGGAGAACTGAAGGTTGATCGCCGAATCGCCAAAGCCGCTGAAGATGATTAGCGGTTTCGGCTCCTGAAGACAGATCGGATTCTTGTCGGCTAGTTCCATCAGAACCTCGCCAACTTTTGCAAGGTCTTCCTTGTAGGCAACTCCAACCTGCATGTCGAAGCGACGGATTGGAAAGAACGTGAGGTTCGTCACGTTGGATTTGATCATCGACTCGTTCGGAATCCTCACCAACAAGTTGTCGAAAGTCCTGAGTCGAACCGAAAGCAGATCGATCGAAACTACCTCGCCTGTCGCGTCGGCCACCTTGATCACGTCGCCCACCACGAAAGGCTGCTCCACCATCAAGAAGAGACCACTGATGAGATTGGAAACCGAGGTCTGCGCCGCAAAGCCAACGGCGACCGTCAGAAGGCCAGCAGCACCGAGCACGACCCCGAGGCTCACACCGAGCTGCTGAAGAGCCCAAGCCAAGGCAATGCCCAGGACCACGTAGCCCGCGAAGCGGCGAATGATCAACTGATGTTGAGGGTGAAGTCGGTCGAGCGGCAGACGCCGACGCAAGACGCGGGCTGCGACAAACCCCAACAAGATGATCACGACGGCAGACACGATCTGCTGAACTTGTTCGGTCCAGGTGATGCTGCGAAGGGTCTCGACTAGCCATTCCATCTTGTCACTCCGGGTTACGAAAACAGAGAGCTGAAGGCCCGCACCGCGCGGTTCTTTTCAGGACGAACACGCGGATCGACTAATTGTTCGGCGCCTGGTGCGTCGCGTGGCGCCCCTTCACCGATCTCCAGCTGAGCAAACTCCGTGCCTTCGCCCCGCTCGAGTATCACATCGTGGGTCCAGACGCGTCCATCGCCCGACACGAATAGACCGAGCTGCTCCATCGGAAGTTTCAGCCGCACGATTGGAAGTGCCTCCTGGATCGGGTTGCGGATGATCACCGCGGTCACCGCGCGATGCGCACGCCTTGGAACTTCGTCCAGCACGAGTCGGCAAAAGCTCCGGCTCGCGTAGCAGAGCTCGCCCTCCCCGGTTGTTGGCCCAAACCAGGTGTCCGACGGACGATGCGACGGAATTTCGAGGAGAGCCTTGGAGTCAGCGGCCGAGTAGGCAGCCACCCACAACGGTGAGCCGACGTACAAGGTGACCTCCTCCCCGGGTAAAACGTGAAAAGGCAAGTCCGGTCGGGAGACGAGCGGTCGGTCTGCGGCGCGAGGCTCGAGTCGAATTTCGTTCGACTCGCCAGAAATCGCGAAGCGTTCGATGTTCGTCATCTGTTCGAGGCTTGCGGTATCGAGCCCAGAGGTGCACCGCCAAGTGTTCGCAAGTGGGTCGTCGACGGATTGGTGTCCAATGCGCCACTCGCCCCTCAAGCGTTGTGCTCCCACCGTCAGCGGTCCGATTTGCCATTGGGTGACGCTTTTCTCGGCCACCGAGTAGCTCCCCCACCACTGGGCTCGATCGACACTGCCAGGCTTGGATATGTCCGAGTGCTGCGAAAAGGCCGTCACCGTCAAAAACTCCACGCCAAAAAGACCATGTCTATTGACTCGACGAAGTGCTCGACGCAAGCCCCTCGCGTTCGAAGTCGCCTTCGGAGATTGCGTGCAGCCTGGGTCAACTCTCTGACCTTCCAACGCTCGTGCGTTCGTCCGAGGCGTGTGCCCCCTGTCGAAGCGCAGGAACGTAGCGCTCGACACGCTCCAGGCCCGCAACCACGGCCACCGCTGCGGCGCTCAGCAGGAGCGGTGTCCAGACCAAGCCAAGACCCGCGGCGCTCCCGATCGCACCGAGAAGCCAGATCAGCGAGGCGGTGGTGAGCCCCTGAACGGTCGGGCCTCGGTTGAAAATGACGCCAGCCCCGAGGAAGCCTATTCCGACCACCACCTGGCCGATGATGCGACTCGGATCTCCCTGCAAGTCGGCAAGCTGTGTGCCGAACAAGACGAATAGCGAGGTGGCAGCGCAAATGAGGATGCCGGTGCGAACGCCCATCGGCTTTCCACGAAGCTGTCGCTCGAGCCCGATCGCAGCGCCGCAAACTGCCGCAATGGCAACTTGCCGCCATAGGTCGATGTTCAGTGCGGCGTCATCCATACGTGCTCCTTAGACTCGCTTCTCATTCCCGTGAAAGAAGCACGAGGTCGTCGTTTTCTGTCAATGCGTAGCTTTGCGTCTTGAGCGGATTGAGTTGAAGACCGGACGCGTCGGCGGCCGCCCCGCCGATTCGAACCCCCAATGCGAGCTCGTCCCGAGCTCTGGCCACGGCCTGAATTTCGTGGAAGGTCATGGTCTTACCCGCCAGCCCGTAGTCCGAAGTGGGGTGAAATGCGATCTCGGTGCCACCGGCGGCGAACAATTCGTCGAAGACCGCCGCCAACTCCCGTCGCAAACCAACTTGCGCCAACATATGACCCAAAATGAGGGGGCTGATCAAAACCTCCCCCGAACGACTACCGAGCAAATCCACGTTCTCCTGATCGAGCAACTCGATCAGGATCTGTGGCCGCTCGTTGCCGGCCAGAACCTCTTGCAGCAACAAGTAGCCGACGATCGTTCGAGCATCGGATTCCTCGCCGGAACCGACCCAATCGCTGCCCATCATGATTATATTATCGTAAGTTCCCGGGTCCACGGCTTTGAGGTCTTTGGGAACCGTGTAGTCGCCGTGGATGTGCGCAAGCTCGATGTTCTCGAGATCAAGCTCGTGACGCGCCATGACCGCGTTGCGATCGTCGGGCGAAACCATGCTCACCACGTCGATGTGAAACGATTCGGCTCGATAGCTGGCGCATTCCATGAGCAGTGCCGGAGCCCGGTGATTCCAACCCAACACTAGAATGCGCCGGAGCCTCCGGGCCCGTGGAGTAGGCGGCTCCGTGATGTATTGTTGCGGGATCGCTGCCTCGAGCTTCGGGCTCGGCTCACTGTCTTCATACGCTCGCGCCAAGAGCACCAGTCGGTCTTCTGTTGCAATTACGAAGTCATGGGCGGGATTCAAGTACGGCTTGAAGTCTCGACCTTGTTTTCGGACTACGCCGAGAAACACTGCCCTCGGAAAACGCCCCACCAGGTTTGCGAACGTGCTCCCCGCGCATTGCGGCAGCACGCGCACATACAACTCGTTTCCGTCGCCGTGCGTCAAGAGCTCGTTGTACACGTGCGACAGGCCCTCGTGGCGAAGGTTTTGGGCGATCAACCGACTTACGGTCGCGTCGCTCGCGAGCACTTCGATGGGCCCGGCATACGCTCCGCGAGCAAGCTCGGTCTTACGAGCGTCGAAGAGCTCGACCACCGCCAACGGCAGTTGCTCTTTGTCTTTCACGAGCGAGTGATTGCTCATCGAAAGCAGTGTCTTGATGCTGCGCGTGTCGGCATTCTCAGGACCGGCAAGGGAGAATTCACCCGCCGGAACCAAGACCACGCCCGCGTTGAGAAAGTCGACCCTCGCGAGGTGGTCGCCCCGCAGGGGCGAGCCGGTTCGCAGGGTCACCTGCTTGGGATTCCATCGATCGCCGGTTCGGTCTTTGAGCTCCTGCACCAGGCGTGGCCCGACCTCCTCGGCGAGCAAGACGACATGCAACTGCCTCGTCCCGCGGCGCTCGAGAAAACGTCGAAGTCGACCCTCCGATCGGAAGAGATCACCGATTACCGTGCCAGCGCGCTCCGTCCAACCCAACACGAGGATGTGATTCTTTTTTACGACCGGCGTGAACCCGGCTTCGAGCCGACGCACCGTGGCATTCAACCACTGCGTCATGATCGCCACCAGCGAGCCCATGAAAAGGACATAGCCAAGCACGGTGAGCACGGTGGAAACCACGCGGGGCACCAGCCCCGTATCGTCCCCGAGATAGCCGGGATCGGTCAGACGCAGAAACGCCCACCATACCGACTCGCCCACGGTCTCTTGGTGTTGGGCATCGATGCGCACGAGAGCTCCTCCGATGACGGAAATGAGCCCGATCATCGCGGCAACAGCGAGGAGTTGATACCCCGCGCCGCGTACCAAAAAGCGTTCGAGAATAAACTTCAGTCGATTCATTCGGTCTATGATCCTTACATGCTTTCCTCGGTCATTGGAACCCGTTCGATCGGTTTGATCTCCAGCGATCGCGACGCGTTCCAAGTGTGTACTGAGCACCCACGTAGGCACGGACGTCTACACGCGACATGCCGACCGAAACGATTCCCGTGCTCACCGCAACCAACAGGCGAAGCTCTTCACCAAAGATGCTGTAGTCGATTCCAAGAGATGCCCCAAAATCCGAAGCCTCTGCGCGCCCAAAGGAAACCGACCACAGCTCGCCGAGCACGTTGAGTCGTTTTGTAGCCGCCCAGGTCGCATATGGAGCGAGAAACCACTCGTCTTGGGCATTTCGAATGGGGATGTAGCCGAGGTCGAAACCGAGGACGACCTCGCCCTTGCCCACTGCGACCTCCCCTTGGATCGGCAAAAGGGCACCCGGCTCTCGAGCCGCCTTGCTGTCTATGATGAAGGCTGGGGTGAAGGCGAGGGAGCCACGGTCACCGCGAAAGAACTCCCATTTCACGCCCACGGCGAACTGTCCACTCAGCGTCCAGCGCGGCTCCTCCGAGGCGTCGTGCTGGCTCGCGAGCGCCGCCACCACGATTGCGTCGAGCGAGTCGACGAGCCCAACGGTCACGTCCGCAATCGGTCCCCGCACCAACGTCTCATCGCCTCGGTTTACTGCAGCGGTTGCGAAAATCGGTTGCACGACACCCGGACCGACGGTGTTCGGATCGTCGGAAATGAGTGGCGGTCCTGCGTGGGCCGAGCTCGTTGGCCATCCAAAGATGGCGACGAACGTCGCCACGGTCCCGATCAAGTCGGAACGGACCGTCACGGAGTTACGGAGCTTCCGGCACGACAATCACATCGATGCGTCGATTCAGGGCTCGGCCTTCCTTCGTCGTGTTTGGCGCAAGCGGCTCCGAATCCGCCTTGCCAACCGCCGCAATCCTGGACTCGGGCAAGACGTTGTTGGCAATCATGTAACTGCGAACGGCCTCGGCGCGACGCTCCGACAGCACCTGATTGGCGCCTTTGCTACCGGTGCTATCGGTGTGACCCTCGACGACGACGGTCGGGTTGCTGAATCCGCGAATCGCCATCTGCACTTTGGTCAACAGGCCGTAATCCTCGGGTTGGATCACGTAGCCACCACGCGGGAAGTTGATACCCCGGAGTCGAATCAGGAGCTGTCGGCCTTCCTTGTAGACCTCAGCATCGTCTTTCGAGAAATAGCCGCTCACGCGCTCGAAGGTCTCGTTGAACTCCTTCTCCTGTCTGAGCTTCTCAGCGGTTTGGCTGAGCTCGGCGAGCTCTTTCGACTTGCGGCTATCGAGCTCTGCGAGCTGTTGGGCAGCTTCCGCCCGGGTCTCGTCCAGCTCCTTCGCGAGACGGGTCTTCTCCGCTCTGAGCTGCGTGGTCTGCTCCACGAGGAAGTCACGGTCCTTTCGCAGCTGCGCAGACTGGCTCGTAATCGCGCTCCGCTGCCGTGCGATCCGCTGGTCGCGAATGTCACCCATCCCTAGGGCAGATGCAATCTTGGCGAGGCTCTCTTCCTCGTTCAGTGCGCGCGCCTCGGGAGTCTGCTTTTGCGTCGCCTTCGCATACTCGGTCAGGGCGACGGCGCGGTTTGCATGGAAGAGGGCGTCTTGGGCGCGCTTGTTCATCTGTTGGCTTGCGTACGGGTTCGCTGCGATGAATTTGTCGGTTTCGGCGAGCTTGGTCTTTGCCCTAGCGAGAGCCTTGGACGCGACTTCTCGGGCTCCGAGCTTTTCGGCTTCGGCGATTCGCTCGCGAACTTCGCCCAGAGTCCGTTCCTTGATGGCCTTGATCTCGAGTGCGCGATAGTCTCGGGCCAGCGCGTCACGTTGCTTCCGAGCTGCGCTGAGATCGTCATCCTCGATTTCGCGAGTCGCTGCCAAGAACCGCGATTCGACTGCGTCGTACTCCTTCCCAAAGGCCGTAGCGCCAGCATTGCGTGCGGCATCTCGAGCCTCGATGACCTTGGGCAACGTAGCCGCTGCCACATCGGAGAAGCGTTGGGCTTGCTCGAGTTGAGCGCGTCCCTCGGCGACGCGTGCGAGGACTTCCTTCACGCTGCCACCCTTCGAGCTGAGCTGTGTAGCTCTGGCGAGCGAGTCGGAAGCGCGTTTGAACCAGGTTGGAGATAGAACATCGACCTTTGCAGAACGGGCGTTTTCGATCTGCTTTGCGAGAGCAGCGACCTCGGCGTGATGGTCCGCCGACACCGGAATTTCGGTGACCGGCACGGATGACCCAGCGCACCCAGCCGTGGCCCAAAGCAACGCGAAAATTGTGAGACGAGTATTCATGTAAACCTCCACTTCACGGTCTTGACCGTTCTCTAGACGGGAAAGTCACTTGGCTCAAGGGCTCGGCTTTTGGCGCGAAACCCGAGAGCGGTCAATAGACCACTCGACACGCCAGGGCCGAATGTGGCGGCCATCGTCCCGGCGTTGGGCAACTCAGCACGCCCAAGCGGAGGCAGATCTGGGTAGCGCGCAAACCCATGTTCAGTTTCCGAAGAAGGAGACCAGTGGTGAGCCCCGACGTCATTGTTGAAGGACCTCGATGTATCGCTGGCGCATCTCCTCGATCTCCTCGTCGAGAGTCTCGAGGGTCCAACCGGAGGTGTCGACGGGTGGAAGAACGACGGCTTCGATCACTGCAGGCCGCACGATGACGGCCCCTTTTGGCAGCGCATCCAACACGTTGCGGAAAACGACCGGAACGATGGGAGCGCGGGCCTCCATCGCAAGCCGAAAGGCTCCCTTTTTGAACCGGCCAAGTGTGGGGGTGGACGAACGGGTCCCCTCAGGGGCGATGATCAGCGACCGACCATGGCGGAGGGCTTCGAGCGCGGGCCCAAGCGCTTGGATGGCTTTGGCGGTGTTCGACCGATCGACGAACGCGACGCCCGCTGCACGGAAGAGCGGCCCAAAAATCGGGTTGTGACGGAGCTCCGCTTTGGCGATGCCCGTCAGATCGCGCCTGAGAAGCTTGAGAAGGAGCACCAGCTCGAGCCCGCTCTGATGGTTGAAGATGAATACCGCCGGTCGATGCGACCAGAGGTGGTCCTCGCCTTCGACGCGTAAATCGATCCCCGCGGCCGAGGTGGCCAAATCGCCCCAGACCGACCCCATGACGTTGAACGCTTCGCGCTTCGAGCCGTTGAGCAGTCCTGCAGCCACGCCAAACGCCACTGAAGGAGCCAGCGTTCCAAAGAGCAGCCCAGTGCGAACCACATCGCCGAGCGTGGGTGTGCCACGACTCGTAAACCGACGCACCGGCCACCGTCTCTCTTTGGCGACCTGCGCGAGCTGCCGGCTCGGATTGAGAGGTCGTGGACGGCCGACGAGCTCGAAAAGAGGCAGGTCCTCGTGGCTGTCGGAATAGAAATAGCTCTCCTCGAGGTCGAGGTCTTCGTCGGACGCGAGGCTTCGCGCGGCGACGGCCTTGCCTTCCCCGTAGCAGGTCGGTCGCACGACTTCGCCGGTCAGGACCCCGTTTTCCACGCAGAGCTCGGTGTACATCAAACGATCGATCCCGAGCTCGCGCGCCACGGGCTCGGCCTGGTAGCGGGTGGCAGAGGTGACGATCGCGACGGTGTGCCCCTGGTCTTGGTGCGCCCTCACTAGAGCACGGGACTCCGGATAGATCTGAGTCGCCAAGTACTTGTCGAAGGCGTGCTGCCCGACTTCCTCGAGGACCCCTTCCTCGAGACCGCGATAGACCGAGGTGGTCGCCGTCACGAACGAGGAGAACCCAGTTCGCCCCAGCGCGAACGAAAGCGTAGCGCGAAAGGAGTCGGCGAGGTCTTTGGGTGAGAGTCGACCCGAAGCGAGTTGGTCGCGGGTGAACGCCGTGGCCGAGAACCCCGCAAAGAGAGTCTGGTCCAGATCGAAGAACGCCCCCACGTTTGGTCCCGACGGCCCGGTTCGAATCTCACGCGTGAGCTGTTCGTGGAGAGTCATCGCAAGTTCATGAAGTGAATGCCTGAATGCCCGTTTGCGCCCGACCCAAGATCAGCGCGTGGATGTCGTGCGTGCCTTCATACGTGTTGACGGTCTCGAGGTTCATGACGTGACGAATGACGTGGAACTCGTCGGAGATTCCGTTGCCGCCGTGGATATCCCGGGACAGCCGGGCGATCTCGAGGGCCTTGCCACACGAGTTTCGTTTCAACATCGAGACCACCTCCGGTGGACAGCGGCCCTCGTCCATTAATCGGCCAGCACGCAAGCAGCTCTGCAACCCGATCGCGATTTCGGTTTGCATATCGGCAAGCTTTTTTTGAATGAGCTGGGTCGCTGCAAGGGGCCGCCCAAACTGGTGTCGATCGAGGGCGTACTGCCGCGCGGCGTGCCAACAAAACTCCGCCGCGCCGAGCGCGCCCCAGGCGATCCCGTATCGCGCTTTGGTGAGACAACCAAAAGGCCCCCGAAGCCCCTCTACCCCTGGAAGCAGTGCGTCTTCCGGCACGAAGACGTCGTCCATCACGATCTGGCCGGTGACGGAGGCGCGCATGCTCATCTTGCCTTCGATCTTTGGGGCGCTGAGACCCTCCGCACCCCTTTCCAACACGAAACCACGGATGACTCCCTCGAGCTTTGCCCAGACCATGAAGACATCGGCGATGCAGGAGTTGGTGATCCACGTCTTGGTACCGCTCAGCTTGAATCCGCCGTTGGTCGAGATCGCTTTGGCCTGCATGCTTGCGGGATCGGATCCCGAATCAGGTTCGGTGAGGCCGAAGCAACCTACCCACTCGCCCGTGGCCAAGCGTGGAAGGTAGCGCTGTCGCTGCTCCTCGGTCCCGTAGGTATAGATGGGGTACATCACCAATGACGACTGGACGCTCATGGCGGAGCGGTAAGCGCTGTCGACGCGGTCGAGCTCTCGCGCGATCAGCCCATAGGCAACGTGATTCGCCCCGGCCCCGCCATACGCCTCGGGAAGGGTCGAGCCCAGCAGCCCGCGGGCGCCCAGCTCGTTCATGATGCTCCGGTCGAAGTGCTCCTTGCGGTTTGCTTGGATCACATCTGGCATCAACTCGGCCTGCGCATACTCGCGGGCGGTATTCCGAACGAGCCGTTCGTCGTTGGTGAGCTGATCCTCTAGCAGCAGCGGATCTTCCCAGCGAAACGAGGGGTTGTTGCTCATGAGGCTCGACGGGCGAATCGAATCCCGCTCCGTGGCTGGGCAGTATGCATCAGCCCAGCCACTGCCGCCATCGGCAAGCTCGCTGTTGCTGCAAGCCCGTCGCGAAAGTAGGGTGGCCTGACGAACATGCAAGGGATCGAAAACCAAGTGGTCGCCGTGACCGGCGGCGGCGGTGGCATCGGTCGAGAGATCTGTGCCCGTTTTGGTGAAGAAGGCGCGCGTGTGGCCGTTCTCGACATCGATGGCGAGACGGCGAAAGAGACCGCGGAGGCCATCGGCAACGAAAGCAAGGCCCTTCCGTTTGTCGTCGACATCACCGACCCGCAGTCGGTCAAGCAG
>JBFICQ010000047.1:0-17433 GCA_041581895.1 Polyangiales bacterium
AAGAATGATTTTGAACGCCTTGGTGACGGCTTCCTGACTCGCGCCGCCGCCGACGTCGAGGAAGTTCGCGGGCTCGCCGCCGTAGTGCTTGATGGTGTCCATCGTGCTCATCGCGAGGCCCGCCCCGTTGACGAGGCAGCCGATGTTGCCGTCGAGCTGAATGTAGGAAAGCCCCGCTTCCTTGGCTTCGGTTTCGTTTGGATCCTCCTCACTGAGATCGCGAACCGAGCGCCAGTAGGCTTCGTGACGGAAGTCCGCGTTCGAATCGAAGTTGACCTTCGCATCGAGGGCGATGACCTGCTCGTTTTTGGTGAGGATGAGAGGATTGATTTCGGCGATCGAGCAATCTTCTTCGATGAAGAGGGTGGCAAGGCCGCGTAGGAGCTTGCCGAACCCTTTTTGCTCCTGTTTGGAGAGCCCGAGCGCAAACGCGAGCTGCCGTGTCTGATAACTTTGTAGGCCGACCGCCGGATCGATGTGCACCGTGTGTATCCTCTCAGGGGTACGGGCCGCGACCTCTTCGATGTCCATGCCCCCTTCGGTCGACGCCATGATAGCGACCCGATTCGCTTCTCGATCGACTACCAGGGCAAGATAGAGCTCGCTTTTGATGGCGAGGCCTTGTTCGACCAAGAGTCGCTGCACGACCTTGCCCTCGGGGCCGGTTTGGTGCGTCACCAAGGTCTCTCCGAGGATGTCGGTGGCGGCCTCGGTTGCCGCTTCGACTCCTTTAACGACCTTGACGCCACCCGCTTTGCCGCGGCCACCCGCGTGGATTTGCGCCTTGACGACGACGACTTCGTTTCCGGTCTCTTCGATGAGCTTCCTTGCGGCGGCGGTCGCCTCCTCGACCGACATGCAGGCGATGCCTTCTGGCACGGGGATTCCGTACTTCCGGTAGAGCTCTTTCGCTTGATACTCGTGAATGTTCACAGTGGTGTTCTCCGGGACGGGGTCCGTTCAGAGTAGGCAGTGCCCTCAGCCCATGTGCGCGATGATGTTGTCACCGAACTCGGAGCATTTGATGGTCGTCGCACCCTCCATCAGGCGAGCAAAGTCATAGGTGACGCGCTTCGACGCGATCGCTCCCTCGACACCCTTGATGACCCGATCGGCGGCCTCGTCCCAGCCTAGATGGCGAAACATCATCTCGCCGCTCAGGATGACCGACGACGGATTCACTTTGTCCTGGTTGGCGTACTTCGGAGCGGTGCCGTGGGTCGCTTCGAAGATCGCACGGCCGGAGACGTAGTTCGCATTGCCGCCCGGGGCGATACCGATACCTCCAACCTGCGCCGCAAGCGCGTCGGAAATGTAGTCGCCATTGAGATTGAGTGTGGCGAGGACATCGAACTCCTTGGGTCGGGTGAGGACTTGCTGAAGTGCGATGTCGGCGATCGCGTCTTTGACGATGATGGCGCCACGAGCCTGCGCAGCCGACTGCTCGGCATTAGCCGCTTCTTCGCCCTTGGCTTTCTTGGTGCGGTCCCACTGGCCCCAGGTGTAGACCTTGTCGCCGAACTCGCGCTCGGCCATCGCGAAGCCCCAATTGCGGAACGCTCCCTCGGTGTACTTCATGATGTTTCCTTTGTGGACCAAGGTGACGCTCTTGCGTCCGTGAGCGAGGGCATACTCGACGGCGGCACGCACGAGCCGCTCGGTGCCCTCGATCGAGACGGGCTTCAGACCGAGACCACTCGTGTTGGGAAACCGGATCTTCGCGTAGCGTTCCGGGAACTCCTTCTTCAGGATCGCCAGCATCTTTTTGGCATCCTCGGTGCCCTGCTCCCACTCGATTCCCGCGTATATGTCCTCCGTGTTCTCGCGGAAAATGACCATGTCGACATCCTGCGGCGCTTTAACCGGAGACGGCACGCCCTCGAACCAACGAACTGGGCGCAAGCACACGTACAGATCCAGCATTTGGCGAAGCGCGACATTGAGCGAGCGAATGCCACCGCCGATCGGCGTGGTAAGCGGGCCCTTGATCCCCACGAGGTATTCGCGAAACCCATCGACGGTCAGCTCAGGCAACCATTCGCCGAACTTGTCGTAGGCCTTCTGACCCGCGTAGACCTCCCACCAGGCGATCCTCTTCTCGCCCCCGTAAGCCTTCTGTACCGCGGCGTCGAAGACCCGCTGCGCCGCGCGCCAGATGTCAGGGCCGGTGCCGTCGCCTTCGATGAACGGGATGATGGGATCATTGGGAACTTGGAGATGCTCGTCGGCCCCCATGCGAAGAGGGGTGCCGGAAGTCGGCTGGGGAAAGTCTGCCATTGCGCCAGTTGCCTCCGTGTCGTGCGGGTCTGGGAACGTGGCCCCACGCCGCGGCCCCCCGCGTATAGCACAACGCGGTGGAGGCGCCCGAACCGAGGACTAACGTGCTTCTGCGGGCAAGTCGACGAGCACGCGAGTCTCACCGATGAGGGTCGAAGCGCGCACGATCTCTTCCACTTCTGCCGAGCTCACGCCGCGGTAAACGACCGCGTCACGCCGCACGAAGCTCTGAGCATCTGCAATGACCCTCTCTTGATCGCGTGAATCCTCGGGAAGTGCCACGACTAGATAGTGGGCGAAGCGGAAACCCAGCGCATCCGAATCGCACACTTCGACCTTGGATGCGCCACCGTCGTAGAGCCTCTTCACGAACGTCTCGACGTAGTCCGGGCGACGAACGTATTGGCGGGTCGGTCCGGACAAATAACCCTTGGCCTCATGAAGCTCGCAGTCGCTCTCCCGAATCGCTCGGTCGACCCAACTCTCGGCAGCATCGCGGTCGCCTCCCCGTGCAGCCGCAAGCCCATGCGCGACGGCGTGATGGCGCCACGCATTGATGCTCCATGCAAGCCCGAACGCGGCGACCAACCAGAGCAACTTTGGGAGGGTGATCCGCATTTCCGTTAGCCCCTCAGCGTCGTGTATAGATCCCACAGTCCGATGCCGAGGAAGTAAATCCCCACGCCGTCGAATGCGATCCCGAGCCAACCAGCTTCGCCCCGGAAAACCGATTCCCCCATGAACCAACCGATCGCAATGATCGCGACGCCGGCGAGGATCGTCCCCACGGCTTGTCGGAGGAACACCCTACGTTGCTGTTGGTGCGCCTTCGCGCGAATGACCTCGTCGACCGTGCTCGCGGGCCGCGCGGAAGCCGGACGCAGGAGCCCAGACACGTCCGATTTGATCCGTGGCGGCGGCGCAGCCATGTGATCGTCAACTGAGATTCTTGGAACGCCGGGCTTGGCGACCGGAGCAAATGGATCGATCGCCGACATGCGGCCCGGCAAGAGATCTTCGGCTGGCCGCTGGAACACCGCTGGACCGGTTCCCGCCGATGGTTTCAAGTCCCTAGCGGGACGACACTCGACCACCGCTCCGATCGATTCGAGCACTTTTCGCATCTCCCCCGCCTCTTTCGCGGGCACGCCGTGCTTCACGATTCGGGGAAGGTTCTGCTCGACCGATCGTGCACTTGCCTCATCGATGCCAAATGCGTTCTTCAACCGCTCCGCCGGAGCAGGCCCGCCCGGCGAGAAACGTATCACCCATACGTCGAACGTCGACATCCCCTCTAAGGATACCGACTGATGCGGCGCCCGGCGATTGTTTGGCAGACCCAACTGAACCGGTGATCATCCCTATCCTCGCGGGTGGTATCGCTCGTGCATCTTGCGAAGGTGGTCACCGGTCACGTGGGTGTAGATCTGCGTCGTCGAGATGTCGGCATGCCCCAACATCGTTTGGACGGAACGAAGGTCGGCGCCCCCAGCCAGAAGATGAGTCGCGAACGAGTGCCGGAGCTTGTGGGGTGAGATGTCTTTGCTGATCCCCGCCGCTCGCGCGTACTTCTTCACGATGCGCCAGAACCCCTGACGAGTCATCGCCTTGCCACGCGCAGTGACGAAGCAAGCGCGGCTTGCCGGCCGCGCCCACTTGGGTCGCACCTCGGAAAGGTACTGCGCCATCGCGACCCGAGCGTGCTCGCCGATCGGAACGATGCGACGCTTGTTGCCTTTACCGAGCGCCGAAACAAACCCCTCGGCCAAATTGACATCGCCGAGGTCGAGGTCCACCAGCTCGGTCACTCGAAGTCCAGCAGCGTACATCGTGTGCAGCATTGCGCGATCGCGGACTCGGTTTGGTTTGTCGCCGGATGGGGTTTGCAGAAGCCTGAGAACCTCGTCTCGGTTCAGCACGTCCGGCAGCCTACGGAGCAGGCGCGGGCCTTCCAGTAGCTCTGTAGGATCACGACTATGCCAACCCTCTTGGACTAGGAACCGAAAGAAACCTCGCATCGCGCTCAAGGCTCGTGCCTGGGTGCGTGCACTCAGTCCCTTTTGCGACAAGCTGACCAAATAGCCCGCCACCGTGCCCTCATCGATTTTCGCAAGAGCGATGTCCTCGTCCTCCAGCCGATCGCCGAACCGTGCGAGATCGCGCGCGTACCCGTCCACCGTGTGCTGCGAAAGCCCCCGCTCCACGCGAAGGTGCTGAATGTAGTCATCCAGCGCACCGTCGAATCCGACGGACATACTCCTCGCTACCACAAACCTGTGCGACGGCCCATTTTGTGTACGTGTAAGTTGGCGTCTGACATCGGTTTCATTGATGAGGATCGAGTAGCGTGTTATTTTGTTTGTATCTTTCGATGACCTTTCACTCCACTTACCTTCCGATGGTGAATCAATGAGTAGGCTCATCGGGTATGTGGCGAACCGGGCCGATCGGATGCGCGACGCGCTTCACCAAGAGCGCTCGGTGTTGAACCAAGAAACGGCGCCGCCGACTGCGAGCGGGTGGGGAATCGGTTTTTATCACGGCGACGAGGTGCTTCACAAGAAGCGCCCGACGCGTGCTCGCGAACGAGTTGATTGGGAACACATCGCAGGCGGCGTGCATTCCGACTGCGCCGTGCTGCATTTGCGGCAACCCACGGTCGGCGACTTCCGAGCAGAGAACGCGCACCCGTTCCGCATGCGGCAGTGGCTCTTCGCGCACGAAGGGACGATCGGTAGATTCGACGCGATCCGCGAGAGCCTCGCAGAGACCATTCCGGACTTCATTCGACGGAACATCCGCGGGCAAACCGACAGCGAATATTTGTTCCACACCGTGCTGACGTTTCTCCATGACGCAGGTCAGCTCGACAACCCAGACGTCGCCGAAGCCCATGGTCTGGCTGCGATCGGCACCGCGGTGGCGCTCGTCGAGCGGCTCACTGCAGAGGTTGGTGCAACCGACAACACCTTGAGCTTCATTCTCACCAATGGCCGTTCGATGTATGCGCTTCGCTATGGTGCACCGATGGCCTACGTCGAGCGCCAGGGCATGCACGACCCACCAGAGGACTACACGCCGCCGCCCACTGGAAGCACCAAGCTCCGCTACGTGATGGTCGTAAGCGACGTCGAGGACGTACCTACAGGCTATGAAATCGTGCCGGAACGCTCCGTCGCTGTGATCAACCGCAGCCTCGACGTGACGGTTCACACCCTTTGAGTACACTCGGCTCGTGACCACCCCGTACGAGCTCATCGTGATCTTCTGCACCGTTCCAGACGACGAAACGGCTGAACGTCTCGCCACCGGATTGATCGAAGAACGGCTTGCCGCCTGCGTGAAGGTCATTCCGGGGGTTCGCTCCTTTTACCGTTGGGAAGGCAAGATCGAGGTCGGCTCGGAAATTCAGATGCTGATCAAGACGCGGCGGTTACACTTCGACGCGATCGAGGAGTGGATCGGAGAGCACCACCCCTACGAGGTGCCCGAGCTGGTCGCCCTACTCGCCTCCGATGTCGGCGGGCCCTACGCTAAGTGGGCTGCGGAAGAGACCCGGCCTTAGCACTCGTCGGCGGTGCCTCAAGCCTCGCCGATGCTTCGTACGTTGGGGACAACTTCGAACACGCCGCGGCGTTTGGCTTTGGCTAGGATGCGCAGCGCATCTCTGTAGCCGCGTCGCAGCATGGTCCGGGCATGTAGCCGCGAGGTGAACGGCAGCCGTCCGAGATCAGGCGACACCACCAGCACCTGAATCTGCGGGTACATTCGGTGAATCAGATCGATCCCTCGCTTTTCCTTTTCGTTCACGATCAGATTTAGCGATTGGCGGACGACTGCGGCACCGCCTTGGTACACCAGGGACGGACTGCCCACACGACTCACGTGCGGGCGGTACACGTTCGAAATGATGACGACGTCAGCGCCAGCTTCTACCGCGAGGTCGATACTCAAAGTGCGGACGACTTCCCCATCGATGTAGAAGCGGTCGCCGATCTTGTGCGGGCGAAACAGCAAAGGGATGCACGAAGACGCAGCCACGGCCTTGCTGATCGGGATGTCTTCACGATACCCCCGCCCGAAGACGACGCGGCCCCGACCATCGATGTCGGCTGCGGTGACCAAGAGATGTTTGTCGAGCTCCCGGAAGTCATCCGTCGGCAGGCGCTCGGCGACGAACCGCTCAAAGCGATCGATGGAGAAAAGGCCACTCGTGAGATAGCCCAAACTTCGGCGCTGCTCGCGATTGGGTAGCCCGAGGAAATAGCGAGCCTTGAGTGGCGGGTTCTCGAGACCCCGGCGCCAAAAGGGGCGAAACCAGTCGACCATCTGCTCGGGGGTGTAGCCCTCGGCGTAAAACGCCCCCGCGATCGCGCCTGCAGAGGCCCCGACGCAAATGTCGGCCTCGATGCCGAGCTCTTCCATCGCGCGAAGCACCCCGATGTGGGCAACGCCTTTCGCGGCGCCGCCAGAACCGATGAAAGCTACACGCGGTCGTCCCATCCCTTTTCAACGTGCCATACGCAAGGTTGTGAGTCGACCCACAAACCGATTCTACTCAGACGCCGGGGTCGCTGTGGGAGCTGCCTTCGCCGCGGTCGCACCCTGCTTTCCGAGGTAGATCTCCCTGGTCACCTCACGCAGCAGCGGCCGCGCATCTCTTGACAAGGCCGAACGCGGCCACTTGTTGATCAGGACGCGCAACGCATCTCGTGAGGTGTCCAGATCGCCTACATCGCGCGCCGATAGCGCGGTGAGCCACCATCCGTCGGGCTGCAGCGCAGGATCCGTCTCCTGTTCGGCAACCTGCTGAGCGAGGACGAGTGCCTCGGCGGGCCTTCCGTTTTTGCGCAATGCGTACGCCAGGGCGGACCGAATGGCTGGAGTGTTGGAGCCAGCCCGGTCGAGCTCCAACGCTTCCTCGAAACGCTTGATGGCATCGGCATACTTCCGGCCCTCGGAGAGCGCCAAACCCTTCTTGTAAACCTCGAGGGCCAAGTCCCGGCGGAACTGCTGCTCGAAGTCCCGAAAGACTGCAGCCTCGACGGGGGACAACGCCGCCTTGGATATCGTCGGGTACTGCTCGACTACCTCGGCCCGTTTTCGCGCCCGAATGAGCTCATAGTACTTCTCGGCCTGTGCCGCCGCGCTGGCCCGCTCGGAGGCTCGACGCACCTCGTCGCCGAGGTCGACTCGAAGTTCTTCGGCAGCCGTCTCCGCATTGTTCATGTCGGAGCGGTAGGCAGACATTTGGGCGTCGTAGTAGAGCTTTAGGCCCCCGAAGGTCAGCACCCCGATGACCGCAAGCGCAATTCCGCTGTCCCACTTGAAACGACGCTCGTAACCGGCTTGCCGCTTCGCAATCGACTTGATGTCGGCGCCCAAGGCATTGACCAAGTTGTTGGTCTTGATGATCAGACCCCGGCTTTCGACGATCTCCTTCTTGATCTCGCGCACTTCGTCTTCGACGTCCCGCATGAAGGCGCAGTACCGCTGAGGCGCGCCTGAAGCAAGGACCGCCGCTTGACGTGCCCCGAGTCGCCGCTTACAAGGCGACCCGAGGAGCATTTCGTGGGGATGCGATTCATCTTGCTGATCGCGGTTTTGGCCGTCGTGGGCTGTAATCCCCCAGCCGATTACGCGGTCGTGGGAAGCGCCGACGTCCCCTCTGTGCACGGCGACATCAGGATTGAAAAGATCGACAAGGGTCAGCTGCTTTTCACGGTTCAGCTCGATGAGCTTCCGCCGCCCAACCAAATCGAATCGGGGCTCACCGATTACGTGCTATGGTTTGTCGTCGTCGGCGAGGAGCCTCAGCGGCAGGCTGCCCTCGAGTACGATGCCGCGGCTCTCGTTGGCCGAGCAAGCGTCCCGACCTCCCTCCGTGACTTCGAGATGCGGATCACGGCGGAGAGCACCCCAGAACCGAATACTCCGAGCTTTTTGCTCGTTGCCTCGCAGCGAATCCGAGAGAACTAACGACATGGCAGACACCTCAGACATAAAAAAGGGCTTCAAAATGCTCCTCGACGGCGTGCCATACGCGGTCGTCGAGCACCAGTTCGTCAAGCCCGGCAAAGGGCAGGCCTTCATTCGCACCCGAATCAAGAACATGATGACCGGAGCCGTCATCGATCGGACGTTTAGGAGCGGCGAAAAGCTCGAAAAAGCGGACACCGAAGAGCGAACGATGCAGTACCTCTATCCGGAGGGCGACTCGCGGGTATTCATGGACACGCGAAGCTACGAGCAGCTCACCTTGACCAACGAGCAGCTCGGCGAGAACGTATACTATCTTCTCGATGGCACCGAGTGTGACATCATGCTTTTCGAGGGGCGCCCCATCGGGGTTACACCTCCGACGTTCGTCGAGCTACGTGTCACCCAGACCGAGCCAGGCTTCAAGGGCGACACGAGCAGCAACACGACCAAGCCCGCCACGCTCGAAACCGGTCTTCAGGTCAACGTTCCGCTCTTCGTCAACGAGGGCGACAAGCTCAAAGTCGACACGCGCACTGGCGAATATGTGGAGCGCGTCAAAGGCTGAGTAGGTTCGTGACGGCTTCCGCCGATCTGAGCCCTCTCGGCATCCTGAAGCTCCGCGCCCAGCTGCTTCGGTCGATTCGTCGCTTCTTTGAAGACCGGGGGTTCATCGAAGTCGAAACGCCTGCCATTGTTCCCTGCCCGGGCCTCGATCTTCATCTCTCGACCTTCGAGGTGACCGACCCAACCGGAGCACGCATCGGTTGGTTGGCTACGAGCCCCGAGTATCAGATGAAAAGGCTCCTTGCCTCCGGGGCCAAGCGCATCTTTCAGCTCAGCAAGAGCTTTCGCGCGGACGAACAGGGTATCCTTCACGAACGAGAGTTCACCATGCTCGAATGGTATCGAGCGGACGCCACCTCCGAAGCCGTGATGCGCGACACCGAGGAGCTCGTTGAATACCTCGCTGCGGAAGGCGGCTTCCCTCTTTTGTCAGACGTTCGAGGACGGTGGCCCCGGTACACCGTAGAAGAGGTCCTTCGTGAGCATGGTGGCGTCGAGCTCAAAGCGCTCGACGGCGACGACGAAGAGTTCTTTCGGATCTGGGTCGATCGGGTACAGCCTCGATTGGGAAGCGATGGGCCCGTCTTCGTGACGGACTGGCCCGCTTCGATGGCTTCGCTCGCGAAGTTGAAACCAAACGGGATGGCCGACCGCTTCGAAGCGTTCATCAATGGCATCGAGCTCTGCAACGGATTCGGGGAGCTCACCAACCCCGAGGAGCAGCGGCAGAGGTTGTTGCGCGATCAGGCCGCTCGGCGTGCTGCCAACAAGCCGGTTTACCCGCTGGACGAACGCTTCCTCGGGGCCCTCGAAGACGGCATGCCAGAGAGCGGAGGAAACGCGCTCGGGATTGACCGACTGCTAATGCTGCTCGTCGACGCTGATTCGATTCAAGCCGTGATGTCGTTCCCCAAGGAACGGCTGTAGGCGGGTCGGTCCGCGAGTATTTAGGCGCGCTCAGCCGCCTTTGCTTGCTCCCACAGCGCGTCGAGCTCCGAATCGGAGTAGTCGCGAAGGCCCTTTCCCTCGGTTTGCGCTGCAAGCTCGCAATGACGAAACCGTGCCGAGAACCTATTCAGCGACTTCCGAAGCGCGGCCTCTGGGTCGAGGCCTTGTTTGCGCCCGTACGTAGCAAGCGCGAACAAGAGATCGCCGAGCTCATGCTCGAGAGCTTCCCTGTCCTCAGCGGCTGCCGCGGCGTCCAGCTCTTTAAGCTCTTCGTCGATCTTGGCCCGGGGCCCGCCCGCATCGGGCCAGTCGTAGCCGACCGAGCTGGCCTTCTCTCCTATGCGCACCGCACGAAGCAAGCCCGGCAAAGCCGCCGGCACTCCGCTGAGCGCGCCCCGATCCTTCTTCTCGTTGGACTTGATCGCCTCCCAACTGTCCACGGCTCCGCTAGCGTCGGTCACGTCTTGGTCGCCGAACACCCACGGGTGCCGACGGACCAGCTTGTCGCAAATGGCTTCGACGACCCCATCGATGTCGAACCATGCGTTCTTCTCGGCGAGTGCAGCCTGGAATACGACTTGGAGCAACAGGTCGCCGAGCTCCTCTCGGAGCATCTCCGGCGTCCCGCGATCGATCGCATCGACGACCTCGTGCGCCTCTTCGATCACGTACTGACGAAGCGACTCGAGGGTCTGTTCACGATCCCACGGGCAGCCGTTCGGGCCGAGTAGAGTTCGCATCAGCTCGACAAGCCGGGGCAACGAGTCGCCGGGTTCGCTCACTCGCGGCGTTCTAGCACAACTGGAGCCCGACGCCGGGTCACCAAGGCGGTTGACGAGGACGGGGAGCACGCGTCATGTTCGCCCTCAGATGGCGTACGCGAAAAGCGCGGTCAGCTCCCAGCAGATCATCGACGCGGCGATTCGCGTGATCGCGCGCGAGGGATACGCACGAACCAGCCTGCTCGAGATCGCCAAGGAAGCTGGCATGAGCAAGGGGGCGCTGCACTATCACTACCCCACCAAAGAAGCGCTGATTCACGCCGTCCTGGAAACGGCCTGCAATGTCGTCCAAGCAAGAACCATCGAAGCGTGGTCGCCTTCGGACGACCCCTTCGAAGCCCTCCGGAAATCACTCGAAGAGCTGTGGGCGACCCGTGCCGAGCGCACCGACGAGGCTCTCGTCGTCGCCGACCTGCTCGCACTCAGCCTCTACGACCAGTCGCTCCGGCCGCGGTTGGCCGAGTTCTATGAGCTCGGGGCTCGGCAGATCCGACAATACCTCGAAGACAATTTGATTTCGCTGGGCCTCCAGCCACGGATCTCACTCGACCTGCTGCCTCGCATCGTCATCGGCATGCTCGACGGGCTCGTCATGCAAGCCTTCGTCGATCCCGATGTCCTGCATCCCAATGAGGTAGTCAACGCTATTCAGACGATCGCAATTTCGATCTTCACGCCCGCTACCGAGGCGAAGTGAGCGCGCTCGACGGGGTGAAGGCACAAGACGCGGCGGTGCAAACGCTTCGGCGCGCGCGTGACCTCGGACGCATCGCTTCCGCTTATTTGTTCGACGGACCGAGCGGCGTTGGCAAAGAGCTCACGGCGATGGCCATCGCGACGGATGTGGTGTCCGGCGGTGACCCCCACATCATCGATCGGATCGAGTCTGGCGGGCACCCCGACGTTCGCGTGTTTCGACCTCGTGACGAGGGCAAGCGCAACATCCAGGTCGAGGTCCTTCGCAACGAGATCTTGCCCCTCGCGCAATTCGCACCCTTTGAGGCGGGTTCGACCTTCTTCATCTTTCCAGAAGCCGACGTTTCGTTCCCGGTATTCCAGCCGGAGGCCGCCAATGCGCTCTTGAAGACTCTAGAGGAACCGCGGCCAAATGTGCACTTCATTCTGACGTCCGAGCGCCCCGACTCGTTGCTTCCGACGATTCGCTCCCGTTGTCAGCGCGTGCGTTTCGGACTTCTGCCCACGATCATTCTCCGTCAGATTCTGCTTGCAGAGGAGCTTTCGGAGACGGTGATCGGCCCGGCAATCGCGCTCAGCGCCGGGCGTGCCGATGTGGCACTCGAGTTGGCGCGTGACGGCACGGTCGAAGAGCTTACCGACCTGGTCTTTTCGGTCGATGAAGCTGTCCGCGGATCAGGCCCTGGCACATTGCTCGATTTCGCTGAGGACCTTGCCCGCCGCGATGATCTCGAGCTCGCACTCCTGGCGATGCAAAATTTTTATCGCGACCTCGCGATAACGTCGCTCGAAGACCAGCCAGCTGAGCTCGCGTTCTTTGGGTGCGGCGATGAGCTTCGACGAAGGGCCGCGTTGATCGACCCCGGAGCAGCTGCCGCACGGGTATCGCTCATCCATGGCTGCATCGATTCCATGCGTCAGAACGCCAATCGTCAGGTTGCGCTCGACTCGTTGCTCTTCGGTCTTCGAGGCCTCCGCTAGTGGCATCTCCCCCGAAGTTGGCTAGTCTCGGGCGCAAAATGGCTCGTCCATACTACGTCACCACGCCGATCTATTATGTCAACGATCGACCGCATATCGGGCACGCCTACTCGACGGTCGCCGCGGACGTCGTATCCCGGTACCAACGCGTTCGGGGGAACCCTACGTACTTTCTCACGGGTCTCGACGAACATGGTCTGAAGATCGAGCGACGCGCCAAAGAGGAGCATCTCGCGCCACAGGCTTTCGTGGACCGCATGGCCGAGCCTTTTCGCTTGGCTTGGGAGGAGCTCGAATGCGCACACGATGGCTTCATTCGTACAACTTCGGCCGATCACCGCCAAAGCGTCCAAGCGCTCTGGAAGCTGATGAAGGACAAGGGGGACATCTACCTCGACGACTACGAGGACTGGTACTGCGTGGGATGTGAATCCTTCAAGACCGTGAAAGAGCTGCTCGAAGGCAACCTCTGCGCCATTCACCGAACACCCGTCGAGCGCATCAAGGAGCGAAGCTATTTCTTCCGCCTGAGCAACTACACGAAGCCCTTGCTCGGTTTCTACAAATCGCACCCGGACTTCGTTCAACCCGAAGCGCGCTTCAACGAGGTGAAGTCCTTCGTCAAAGAGGGGCTTCGCGACTTGTCGATTTCACGAACCAGCTTTCGGTGGGGCGTTCCGGTGCCCGACGACGACGAACACGTCGTTTACGTCTGGCTCGACGCGCTGACGAACTACATCAGCGCGCTCGGGGGACCGGCCCCGCAAGGGGTGGCGCCGCTCTATGACGAGTTCTGGACGTCGGCCCAAACCATCACGCACATCGTCGGCAAAGACATCCTTCGTTTTCACGCAGTGTACTGGCCCGCTTTCCTGCTCAGTGCAGGGGTTCGTGTCCCGACCCAAGTCTGGGCGCACGGCTGGCTCACGGTGAACGGCGAGAAAATGTCCAAGTCGCTCGGCAACTTCCTTCCGCCAGGGCCGTTGGTCGAGGCCTTTGGGGCTGACGTACTGCGCTACTACTTCATGCGCGAAGTGGGCTTTGGGCAAGACGGAGATTTCAGCCATCGAAATCTCGTTAATCGTTACAATGGAGAGCTTGCTAACGGCCTCGGTAACTTGATGAACCGAATCGTTGCCAGCATCGTCAAAAAGAACCTCGGTGGCCGCGTTCCGAGCGTGAACCTCGATTCGCTCGAGGACGCCGACCGTCATCTGATCGACCGGGCAAAAGCGGCTTCTCACGAGGCAGCAGAGCACCTCGAAGCACTGGCCTTTCACCGGGCGCTCGATGCGACCTGGGAGTTGGTCTCGGCGGCCAACAAGTATGTCGACTCCACCGAGCCGTGGAAGCTCGCCAAGCAGAACTCGCAGAAGCGTCTCGAACAGGTTTGCTACACGGTGCTCGAGACCCTTCGTTGGCTTTCGATCATGTTGTTCCCGGTCATGCCTAACAAATGCAACCAGCTTCGGGCTCAGATCGGGATGCCGCCGCTGCTTCCGACCGAAGGCACCGACCTATGGCCGAGCGTCTGGGGCGGCTTGAGGCCGGGCATTGAGACTCGTGCCGCAACTCCGTTGTTTCCCCGCTTCGACGAAGCTCAAGAGCGCTCGATCTTGGAACGCCTGGGAGTCGACGCGCCCAAACCCGGATCACGTGCCAAGTGATTCCCCCTCTCGCGCCGACGTTCGAGGCCGCGCTTCGGGACGTTCATGCCGAGGGATCGCGCTTTCGCATCGCGGCGGCGGAACGCCTAGCTGAGCCGCCCCCGGAGCGGCGCACCGAGGCCATCGACGGTTTGTTGACGTTGACGACCGATCCCATCGGAGGGGTGCGTGAGGCCGCCCATCAGGCGATTGGGGAGCTCGGCGCGCGCGAGGCCCTACCGCATCTGCTCGACGCGTTCGATGATACGCATTCGGGTGCCCGACAGGCCGCCGTGCTCGCGGCGGGTCGCGTAGCACCCAATGAAGCCACCGAGGCGATCGAAGCCCTCTTCGAAGACGAGCGGTCGGAGATGCGTTTTTCCGCGGTCTGGACGTTGTCGCGGATCGGCAAAGCGCGGCCCGAACGGCTCTCGAGCTTGTTGGAGGACCCCGATGACGAGGTGCGGCTCCTCGTGCTCGAATGTATGGGCGAGCTCGATGCGAAGAGCGAGACGGAAGCGATAGCCGCACTTCTCGACGATCCGTCGGGTCCCGTCCGGTTTGCTGCCGCGAATGCGCTCGCGGCGCTCGGCGATTCACGTGGAGCTTCTACGCTCAGGGCGGCACTCCAAGGTGACCGGGCATTCGACGCCGCGATCGGTCTCGGAGATCTCGAAGACCATGCGTCCCTCGAGGACCTGGCAGCGTTGGCGCGTCGCAGGTTTCGCTCTCCGATCTTACGGGCTGCGGCTGCCCGCGCGCTCGTCAGGCTAGGCGACCCTCTGGGAGCGCAGGTGATCCAGGCAATCCTGCGAAGTTGGCGAATCGAGGCGCGTCAGTACGCCGTTCAGCTCGTTGGGGAGCTCCGACTCGTTTCGTTGCTGCCCGACCTTGCAAAGGCCTTACGACGAAGCGCGGACACCGAGCAACCCGTATACGAGGCTGCGCTCGAACAGCTCGCACCCGAAAGCGCCGAGGCCCGCGCCTTGCTTGCTTCCATGCGGCAGACAAATCACCCTGCATAGCCCTCTCGCTCATGCTGTTCGACACTCACTGTCACCTCGACGACCCGCGGCTCTACGAAGAGCTCGAAGACGTGCTGAAGCGCGCCAAGGAAGCGGGCGTGCGACGTATCACCACGATCGGCTGCGCTCACGATATCGAATCGGTGACCTCTGCCATCGAGCTTGCACGTCAACATGCCAGTTGGATCAGCGCAACGGTGGGCGTGCATCCGCACGACGCTAAGCACTTCACGCCTGCGCTCGGCGATGCGATTCGTAAGGCTGGGAGGGAGGCATCGGTCGTCGCAATCGGCGAGACGGGGCTCGACTTCCACTACGACCATTCGCCGCGCGCCGCGCAGGAGGCGGCGTTTCGAGCGCAGATCGCCGTCGCCAAGGAGCTCGGGAAACCTTTGGTGATTCATACCCGGTCCGCCCCGAACGACACGCTTCGGATCTTGCGGGAGGAGTCGGCCAAAGACGTCGGGGGGATCATCCATTGCTTCAGCGAAGATCACGGCTTTGCTGCCGCAGCCCTCGATCTGGGCTTCGTCTCCTCGTTCAGCGGGATCGTGACGTTCAGGAAGGCGGTCGAGGTCCAGGAAGCGGCGCGCCGACAACCCGCCGATGCGCTCTTGATCGAGACGGATGCACCTTACCTCGCGCCGATCCCAAAACGCGGAAAGCGCAATGAACCCGCGTACGTAGCACATACGGCAGCCTGCATCGCCGAGCTCCGAGGCGAGGAACCCGAGGCGCTGGCCGAGCAAACCTATCGAAACGCGCTTCGTGTGTTTGGAATCAACGAGTAGCTCCGCGGGGCCCACCGAAGCCGCCTTGACTCCCCTCAACCCCTCACTATCCTTCCGGCCCTTTTTCAGGCGAGCAGACCCGTGAATACGAACCCCGGCCTCATCGGCACAAAGCTTGGCAGTACCCAGATTTTCCTCGATGACGGCGAGGTGCGACGTGTGACGGCCATCAAGACCGGGCCGTGCGTCGTCGTCGGCAAGCGCACCCCGGAAAAAGACGGCTACGCGGCCCTTCGCCTCGGCATCGGAGAGCGACGCGCAAAGCTCGTCACGAAGCCCGAGGCAGGCGCGTTCGAGAAAGCCGGAGTCGAGCCGACGCGGATCGTTCGAGAGTTCCGCATCGACCCGGGGCTCCTCGATCGCTTCGAAGTGGGTCAGAAGCTCGGCGCCGCGGATATCTTCCAGGAGGGTCAGTTCGTCGATGTTTCCGGCACGAGCAAAGGTCGTGGCTTCACCGGTGTGATGAAGCGACACAACTTCGCTGGAGCGGGCACGGTCGGACACGGCACCCACGAGTACAAGCGCCACGGTGGCTCGATCGGCATGAACATGACTCCCGGTCGGACGCTGCGTGGTCAAAAAATGGCAGGCCAGTACGGCAACAAGAAGGCGACGGTCTTGAACCTTCGCATCGCGCGCGTGCTTGCGGATGAGAGCATCGTGCTCGTCGAAGGCGGCGTGCCAGGCCCCCGAAGTGCCTTTGTCACGGTCAAGGGCGCGATAAAAAAGGCCCCCGTACCGCTTCCTGAGCCACCGGTCAAAGAAGAGCCTGCCTCCGCCGACGCTGTGCACTCGGGTGAAGCTGTCAACGACGCGCCTGCAACCGCCGAGGGCTAACTGCCACCGCGGCGCAAGCAGGATCACTTCGGACGCCGAGCGCGGCGTTCAGGCTATCCAGCACGTTCGGTCTACAAGCTCGAAGAGATCGATCGACGGGTTGGGCTTCTCAAGAAGGGACAGCACGTGCTCGACTTGGGGGCAAGCCCGGGCTCTTGGACGCTCTACGCGGCCGAGCGGGTCGGGCCGCAAGGGCGCGTGCTGGGCGTCGACCTCAACGACCCCGAGGTCGCATTGCCTTCGCACGCAGAGATTCGCACTCTCGATGTGTTCGCGGTCCGTCCTGAAACGCTCGAAGGGCCTTTCGATGTCGTGATCAGCGACATGGCTCCGAAGACGAGCGGCCAGCGCCACGCCGACCAGTACCTGAGCTACGAGCTCTTCATGCGGGCGCTCGAATTGGCAACCGAGCTGCTCGAACCGGGCGGTCACTTCGTCGGCAAGATCTTTCAGGGCGCAGAGTTCGAAGATGCGCGCAAGGCCGTGCGTGAAGCCTTCGAGAAGGTTCGTATCATCCGTCCAAAGGCCACTCGAGACGTGAGCTACGAGGTGTTTCTCGTAGGGCTCGGTCGATGCGACGTTAGCGCCTGATCGAGCGTAGTTGCGCGCGTGCCCGAGCGGCGTAAGGCCCGTCGGGATCGAGCCTGACCACGCGTTGCAGATGCCTGCGTGCTTCTGAGAGGTTGCCGCGCTTCACGAGGATGGTGCCGAGGGCGTATTGGAGCGCGGGGTCAGTCGGCTCCTGCTTGACCGCCCGGCGCATGGTGTTCTCCGCCGCCTGAAGCTCACCAGTCGCGTAAAGCGCCAACGCGAGCTCGGCGACGAGCTCGGTCGGTGGAGGATCGGAAGCATGCTCGAGCGCAGCGTGGAGGACCTCGACCGCCTCCTCGGGCTCTCCGGCCCG